>NZ_MDGU01000035.1:0-1555 GCF_001705465.1 Lysinibacillus sp. AR18-8 | reverse complement strand
GTGATCTGACCCCAAAAATATAAACTTTTTTACGAAGCTTTTCGATACTCAACGGGACTTTTTCCGTTGAGTTTTCTTTTAATCCGCTCATGATTGTAATAGTAAATATAATCTGCTAATGCTTTTGTAAATTCTACATAGTTTTTAAACGTAGTTGTGTACAGAAATTCTGATTTCAGAATACCAAAAAAGCTTTCTATTACGGCATTATCTAAACAATTTCCTTTCCGTGACATACTTTGCTTGATTTCATGCGTTGTCAATAACGCTTTAAAACGGGGTATTTGATATAACCATCCTTGATCAGAATGAATGATTAAGCCACTCTTTTTCGATAACTTTGTATACGTAAACGCCTTTTTAAAAGACTGTTGAACTAACTCAAAATTAGGTGATTTTGATACCTCATATCCAACGATTTCTCGATTGAATAAATCTAATACAGCCGATACATAGATTTTTTGACCGTTTATTTTAAACTCTGTGACATCGGTTACCCATTTCTGATTGGATGCAGTGGCTTCAAAATCACGTTGGATGACATTCTCTGCGACATAGCCGACTGTCCCTTTATACGAACGGTATTTTTTAGGGCGTACCGTCCCTTTTAAGCCCAATTCTTGCATCAATCGTTGTACCGTTTTATGGTTGATGAAAAAACCTTCATTTCGGAGGGCAAGACAAATACGACGATAGCCATAACGCCCCTTATGGTGATGAAAAAGTGTCTGGATTCGTTCTTTGATCGCCTGATATTTATCTGGTTTTACCCATTTTTGAAGATGATAATAATACGTACTTTTCTTGATTTTTGCCACTTTTAATAGAGCTTGAAGTGGAAATTCCAGCCTTAGCTCATACACAGCTCTCATTTTTTCTTCGGTTTGAATGCTTCCTTTTCTTGAACTAAGGCTTTCAACTTTTTTAAATAGGCATTTTCCATCCGTAAATACTCAATTTCCGCTTTTAACTCTTCCGTTGTTTTTTCATTTAAATCAGACGAAGGTGGTTGTTTTTTTGGCATTGATTGGTGCTCCTTTTCTATTTGATAGAGCACCTTTCCAGCCTTGGACATCCACTGTTTTTTCCATCTCCGAATGGTTTCACGAGAAGGAATATTAAACTTCGCAGCAGTCTGAAGGAGCGAATCGCCCGTCTCTATCAGGTGTTGAATTACTTTTATTTTAAAAGAATCTTCGTAATTCGTGAACCCTTGAGGACGAATAATTCCTTCAATGCCATGGTATCGATATAATTCAATCCATAATCGAACGTACTGTCGATCCCTCTGTAATCTATTGGCAATCTGATACGTACTTTCCTTTTCTTCAATGTAAGCTAGAACTGCGGCTAACTTTTGTTCATCAGAAATCACTAACTGCACCCCCTATATTAGATTTTTTAAGTCCAATATTTTGGGTGCAGTTCATAGCGTCACAGATGAGACCCTGGAGCGAACGTAAGTGAGTGAAGCGGCTCATCGGACGCCCCCTGGAAAGGACGCTGGCGGAACGGAAATCAACCCCTCACCTTGCAAAGTTGCTTTTTCTGCAGT
>NZ_MDGU01000034.1:0-6460 GCF_001705465.1 Lysinibacillus sp. AR18-8 | reverse complement strand
ATCACTAACTGCACCCCCTGTATTAGATTTTTTAAGTCCAATATTTTGGGTGCAGTTCAGAGCGTCACAGAGGAGACCCTGGAGCGAACGGAAGTGAGTGAAGCGGCTCATCGGACGCCCCCTGGAAAGGACGCTGGCGGAACGGAAATCAACCCCTCACCTTGCAAAGTTGCTTTTTCTGCAGTTGACATCATCTTTTTCAACAAAAAGAACAGGCATGCGGTGAAATGCATGCCTGTTCTTTTACTGATCATCAATAACAATATAGGTTGCTTGAATAGGGCCATGGACACCAACGATAAGAATCATTTCGATATCGGCTGAGTTACTTGGTCCCGTAACAAAGTTGATACAGGAAGCAATTTTTTCACCCTGACGGATTTTTTCACTAATCCAACGAGCTGCCTGTGTCATACGAGGCACAATTGTACTTTTAGGAATGATAATGATCGACTTTTCAGGTAAAAAGCTAATGCTTCTCCCTCTATCTTTGCTACTAAAAAGCACGGCAGTTCCCGATTCTGCTAACGTCATTTCACTAATTGTCACGCCAATATTAGCTTTTTCAGCTTGACGGATATTTTCCTCAGGTTGCTGTGAATCCCATTCATAAAGCTGAATATTGGCTTGTGGCCATTGTTCGTTCATAAGTGCGGATAATCCGTAGTCCTGGAACCGTTTATCCTTCCATGTAATAACAGACTGACCTCCATACTTGTCAACAACGTCCTGTAAATCCTCTGGAAGTGTCGCAGTATTAGAAATGACAATATTGGTATGGATGTTGGCACACTGCTTAATTAATATTTCCACCAATTCATCCTTTGTCGCATCTTTGAGCACACGATCTTGTGGCTGATACTGCCAAGTTGGTCGTGGTAGTTCTGTCTTAGGCGAACGTCCGAGCTGCTTCGCAATATTTGCTAAAAAGGTTTCTCGACGCTGAATCATACCAGTCATTATTGCCCGCCTCCTTTTGTACGATGCTTCATCCAGTCTCTAAAGCTGTCTTTACTTGGTGCAGGGAAATCCCTTGCCTCAGTCCATGCTTTTAATGGGCCTGGACCATTAGAAATAGTCTTGTTTTTGATAAATGGAGACATGGCAGGTGCAGCCATTTTTGTCGCCATTTTATAAAGGGTAGGGGAGGAAGCCCCTAGACCAAATGCCTTCATTAAAAGCTTTTCAGAGATAGGTGCCTTGCCCTCATTTTCAACAATGACCTGACGATGGCGATGAATGAGCTGATGTAATGGAATTTTAACAGGGCAAGCATCTGTACAAGCACCGCACAATGTAGAAGCATAGGGCAGTTCTTTAAAATCATCGTAGCCTCCTAAAAGTGGAGAGAGCACAACACCTACAGGTCCAGAGTAGATAGAGCCATACGTATGCCCACCAACATGACGATAGACAGGGCAAGCATTAACACAGGCAGCACAGCGAATGCATTGTAAAATAGGCTGGAATTCACTACCTAAAATAGCCGAGCGTCCATTATCAACAATAACTAAATGAAATTCCTCTGGTCCATCCGTATCCTCTTCGTCCTTTACGCCTGTTAATGTTGTAATATAGCTCGTTAGCTTTTGACCGACAGCACTTCTTGTTAATAAACTAACAAGGACCTCCATTTCTTCAAATGTAGGAACTATTCTTTCCATTCCCATAACTGTGATTTGTGTTTTTGGTAGCGCTGTTACTAAATCAGCATTGCCCTCATTCGTAACGAGTGTAATCGATCCACTTTCAGCAATAGCAAAATTACAGCCTGTAATACCAATATCGGCTGTTAAATATTCCTGTCTTAATTTTTCACGTACATAAAGGGCAAGTTCCTCTGGTTTTTCTGTTTGACTGTAGCCTTGTTTTTCCTTAAAAACATCTCGAATTTGCTCCTTATTTTTATGCAAGGCTGGCGCCACAATATGCGAAGGGGGCTCGTGATCTGCCACCTGCAAAATATATTCACCTAGGTCTGTCTCAATCACTTCACAACCAAGCGCTTCTAAAGCCGTATTTAAGTTAATTTCTTCTGTTACCATTGATTTGGATTTCACAATTTTTGCCGCATTTTTCTTTTTAGCAATGCTTTGAATATAGTCGGTTGCTTCCTGTGCAGTTTGCGCAAAGAACACATGCCCACCTCGTTTGGCAACATTTTCACTTAATTGATAAAGGTAATAATCAAGATTTGCTAAAACATGCTTGCGAATTTCCTCTCCATGAGAACGCCATTCTTCCCAATGTCCTAATTCCTCTGCTTGTTGAAGGCGACGTGTTTGAAAACGTTCTTGGGCACTCGAAACCGCACGACGCATAAACTGATTATCTAGCTCTTTCGTGACACGTTGTTGAAACCGATCATCACTTGTTTTCATGGCCATGTTTATTTCCCCCTTTTATCGGCAATTTAACACTTCTGCAATATGCATCACTTTAATTGGCTTACCCTGACGTTGAATGCGACCACCGATATTCAATAAGCAGCCTGCGTCAGCTCCTATCAAAATGTCAGCGCCTGTTTCTTCCACATTCAGTACTTTTTCATTGACCATTTCTCCAGAAATATTGCCCATTTTAACTGAAAATGTGCCACCAAATCCGCAGCATCGATCCTTACCAGGGAGATCCACATAATGCAAGCCCTTGACGTTCTTTAATAATTGGAAGGGTGCCTCTGTTACACCAAGTAATCTTGTCATATGGCATGACGTATGATAAGTAGCTTTACCTTCTAGATACGCTCCTACATCTTCTATCTTTAATACGTTGACAATAAACTCTGTGAATTCATAGGTTTTAGCTGCTAATGCTTGCGCTTTTGGCTCCCATAGGGGGTCTCCTTTAAAAACTTCTGGATATTCCTTCAACATATAAGCGCAGGAACCAGAGGGAGAGACTACATATTCAGCATGCTCAAAGGCTGTGATCATTTTTTTCATCGCATTTTTCGATTCTTCGACATAGCCGCTATTGTAAGCAGGCTGTCCACAGCAAATTTGATCCTCTGGAAAGTCGATGTCACAGCCAAGTCTTTCTAATACTTCAACAACTGCTTTTCCCACATCCCCTTGAAACATATCCACTAAGCAAGTGGCGAATAGTGTGACTTTCATATTCATCGCTCCTTTTGTAAACAACTGGTCATCTGATGACTTGTCAATAATTTAATCTTACAACAAATTTGAAAAAGTGAAAACGTTTTTTTATGAATTTTCAGAAAAGAAAAACTACCTAGCTTGTACTAGGTAGTTTTTAGTGTGAATTGGATTCTGTTGTTTCGAAATATTGTAATAGCACTTTTTCAACGTTGCTTAAATGAGATGCCATTGCATGTTTGGCTAGCTCTTCGTTTTGCTGTTTAATCGCGAGGAAAATCTGCATATGTTCATCATATAATTGTTCGCTCGTTGTTTTTTGTGAATACAACCAAATTCGCCGTGTCTCTTTCATCGTTTCGATCATTAAACCAGAAATTTGATCTAAAATTGTAGTGAGTAGGGGGTTTTGAGAGGCATTGGAAATAGCTGCATGAAATTGATAATCTGCTTTTTCACCAAGCTCGCCATCACCATGTACCTGCTTCATATCCTCTAAAATTTGTACCATTGCCTGAATATCCTGATCTGTACGTTGGAGGGCTGCACGTCCTGCCGCTCCCACTTCAATAATTTTGCGCACTTCTAGTAAATGAGCAATATCCTGTTTATTCGTTAACATAGCGGTGGATAAAGGAAAGTCAAGCTGATGGGCTGGCACACTTTTGACAAACGTTCCAGAGCCTTGTTTGATTTCAATCAATCCCATTGCTTTTAATGCAGATAATGCCTCCCGTACAGCGGAACGACTCACTTGTAATTGCTCGGCAAGCTGCTCAACTGAGTCAAGCCGATCACCTGGCTTTAGGACACCAGCTCGTATTTTTTCATGCAAGATTTCGGATACTTCTTCATAGATCTTTTTTGGTCTAATCTTTCTTAATTCCAAGGGCTACACCTCTTTTTTTCGCTCATTTGCTATCATCATTATACATGAAAATAAGTCATTTACTCATGGTTTACCATGAACACTTTGTGTAGAGTAGAGGACTGTCGAAATTTAAAGAAAAAATAATGAAACATATAAACATATAATAAGGTCATCAGATGACTGTATTTCCAGATGATTTAAAAGATGAGTATAAAATAAATAGTTTCTTACTATAACATGAGCGTGATAGTGTCTATGAAAAACAGAAGCTTCTTTCAACATTAATGACAAGTAATCGACACTGTCAAGAAAAAGGTAGAAAAATTAGCTATACTCTTTTTGAATAAGGGGGAAGATTGGCGGATTTTGTTGACAGAAAATCAACAGGAGCGCATAATGCAGAAGTAGCTTGGTGGGACTTCTCAAAAATCTCATCATTTTGCCATGAAACGTTCACAAACTAGAAGGGCGCTTTTTATTTTGTTTTTTGGTACGATGGATGCAGTAACTGTAAGGAGCGAATAAAAAATATGGGATCTGATATTAACGTATTTTTAGCTTTTGGTGCAGGGTTCTTAAGTTTTATTTCACCATGTACTCTTCCACTATATCCAGCATTTTTATCGTACATAACGGGTATGACATTAGATGAGCTAAAATCAGAAAAAGGTATGCTACAAAAACGTGCCATTTTCCACACACTATTCTTTTTACTAGGCTTTTCCATTATCTTTATCATTATTGGACTAAGTGCTTCATATGCAGCAGAATTCTTCCTAAATTATCAAACATTATTACGACAGGTTGGGGCTATTTTAATCGTCGTATTCGGTTTAATGATTGTGGGATTATTGCAGATAGACTTCTTAATGAAGGATCGAAAGTTCCAATTTAAAAATAGACCATCTGGCTATTTTGGGTCTGTCTTAATTGGTATTGCCTTTGCGGCAGGCTGGACACCATGTACAGGACCAATCCTTGCATCGATTATCATGTTAGCAAGTACAAACCCAGGTGCGGGCTTTAGCTATATGTTTGCGTATTATTTAGGATTCGCCATTCCATTCTTCGTGCTATCTTTCTTCATTTCACGAATGACTTGGATTCGTACACACAGCCAGAAAATTGTAAAAATCGGCGGTTACATCATGATTGCCGTTGGGATTTTATTATTCTTTGATGGCTTAACGTATATTACACGCGTTTTACAGCCTATTTTCGGTGGATTTACAGGGTTTTAATTTGTTAAACTAAAGAGGCATACCGAACTTTAACGTGGAGGGAGATGAACATGTGCCTACAGTTTTAGTAGTAGATGATACGCTATTTATGCGTGTTGCAATCAGTAATATGTTTACAGAATGGGGCTATGAGGTAGTCGGTAAGGCAGTAAATGGTAAGGAAGCTGTGGCGATGTATCGTGAGTTACAACCAGATTTAGTCACAATGGATGTAACGATGCCCGTTATGACAGGTATTGCAGCCGTAAAAAAAATCATCCCAGAATTTCCAGATGCAAAAATCATTATGGTAACAGCATTAGGGCAGCAAAAATTAATCGTAGAAGCGATTGAGAGTGGGGCAAAGGATTTTATTACAAAGCCTTTCGAGCCAGAACGATTAAAGGCTGTTGCTGATCAATTACTTGGACAAAATTGTTAATTAGACATTAGAGGAGGATTTTTTTATGTTAAGCAGCATCCCTTCTCACTATTATGTTATAGGGTCGACCATTATGGCCATTCTTATGGGGAGCTTTGTGATGGTCATACGAATGAGAGCTTCCAAAATGCCGACAAATGAGAAGAAAATTATTATTCCACCAATAGCGATGTCCTCAGGTGCACTGATGTTTTTATTCGAGCAATTCCGTGTACCACCGATGCAAATCTTAGAGGCGGCAGCTGTAGGAATGGTATTCTCGACAATATTAATTGCTACTTCTAAATTTGAAGTAAAGGGTCGAGATATTTATTTAAAACGTTCAAAAGCATTCGCTTTTATATTAATCGGATTGTTAATATTCCGAGTGGTGGCGAAAATGATTTTAAGTAGCTCCATCGATGTCGGTGAATTAGCAGGTATGTTCTGGATATTAGCCTTTGCCATGTTAGTACCATGGCGTATCGCAATGCTAATCCAGTTTAAACGCGTCAAAAAAACAATTCCAAAACTACACTAGTGCTGAAGCTAGTGTAGTTTTTTTATGCATTTAAGCGCTGGAGGAACTGGATAGCCTTATAAAAGTGACGGATAAAGCAGCAAAGCGCGGATAGAAGTCCAAAAAAAGAGGATAAAGCTTGCAAAGTGCAGGATAGCCTCATAAAAGTGGCGGATAGAATCCCAAAAGTAGAGGATAGAGCAGCAATGCGCGGCTAGAGGTCCAAATTTGTTTTTTTAAACAACTGAAGCTGCCGACGGATTTAACGCGGTGAAGCTTTGGTGTGGGCAGTGTGATGATCACAAAAAGACGGGTAGTCATGATCAT
>NZ_MDGU01000033.1:0-2202 GCF_001705465.1 Lysinibacillus sp. AR18-8 | reverse complement strand
AAATTGTGTTTCGTTCACTAGTAAAACTAGCTATTTAAAACTTTATTGATTACGTTTTGCTTGTTCAGTTTTCAAGGTTCATTTTGTTTACTCTTCTGTAAGAGTTAACTTTTATATAATAACATGTTTTATATTTAATGTCAAACAGTTATTTTATTTTATATTTTAGTAGCTGCATATCTCAACAGCAACTTTTATATAATAACACCCTATTTTTCATTGGTCAATAGTTTTATAATTATTTTTTTAAAAAATTACAACCTCAATCTTGGCCAATTTCGTAAAAATTGAATTGTACGGTTTCTTCCTATATCTAATAGAGTTTCTTTTGTTTCTTCATTTAAATCAAATTGGGTTGCACTATAATCTTCTACAGGAATAAAAATAATGTCTCTTTCGTGTCGTCTTGATATATACCTTTCATCATGTGCATCTTTCATAGTTGAAAATAGTGCCTCAAATAAATTTAGACCATTCTTAATTTCTTGAGGACATTGTTCTTCTCTTCTTCTACTCAGTTTCAGACCTAAAATCGGACGTACTTTCCGACCTTCTTTATCATCGAATATCCATAGTGGAAAATTACTTAAAACACCACCATCCACTATAACCGATTCACCCTTACCAGTCTTTAATGTAACTGGTTCAAAGAAAAAAGGTATACCACAACTCATGCGTAACGCACAAGCTACTGAAAAATTCTTTGCTTCAATTTGATATTTATGCAAATCGTCTGGTAAAACAATCATTCTACCATTCGTTAAATCTGAAGCTACTAATTTAAGTGAATCTTTAGGCAGATCACCAAAAGTATATACTCCTTTTGCAGCTAGCTTTTGGAAAAACCATTTTTCTAACGCCTTTCCTTTATAGAGACCTAAATGATTATAAACATTTACCCATTTCATAAAAGGAAAAGGTAAAATTGTTCTTCTTGGATCAAGTAATGAAGGAACATCTAACTCTTCTAGCATAATTTCTATCTCTTTTCCACTATATCCTGCCGCAATAAAGGCGGCTAAAATGGCACCCGCACTTGTACCAGCTACACGTTTAAATCGAAAATGTTCAGCTTCTAGTACTTGATATGCCCCTACTAATGCAAAGCCCTTCAAACCGCCACCAGAAAACACGCCATCAATCCACAAAATTTCCTCTCCTTTTTGATGTAATCTTTACAGTATAAGAATGAAGAATGAAGAATAGAACTAAATTTTCTACTTTATTGACGATACTTATGTACATAGCAGCAAACTTTAACCAAGTGTCTAGCTAAAATTCGATTACAGTATCATATAAGAATATGCGGCGAAATATCGTTATTCTAAGAAATGTAAAGAGCTACTTAAATGCTAAAGTAGTTTCAACAATAATTTTAGTTCCGGAAATTTTTAGTGTAGAACATATTTTTAACAACAAAAATAAAGGGCCTAAGCCCCCAACAATATTTAATTTAAATCACAGCCCTTATCTATATTAACTATGTCTTATAAGAACGTACTGATGGTGATTGATATTATTTAATTTTAAAAAAAGTTACAGAATGTTTAGCTATCCACAAATGCTGGGGTTTTCATAACTTCTAATTTTATTCTTTCACTGAAGGCTTGAAAATTTTAGCCGACTTAGTTAATAGCTTACTAACCCCTTCTATATCTTGCTAAGATTACAATGAATCAGAACCAAGTTAGACTGGTGGTTTGCTCTCGCGTGAAACGCTGGGGTACTGGTCCGTGTCAAAAGACACACTCAAAACTTCCTGTTTCCATATTTGTATTCAGGTTGGCATGCCGATCGAATATTAAGCTACTCTTCCCTTTCAAATAAACCACAAAAGATGAAACAATTATTTTTGCTCGAATACTCACCAACATACCTGATTGCTCGGCTGTTTTTTTCTTGTCCATAGCTAGAAGCTCTTTGGAACCCCTCGCATAGCAAAGTTTTTTTAAAATATACAATAAAAAAACAGTCAGCGCACAGCTGACTGTTTTGTTTGCCTAGCGACGTCCTACTCTCACAGGGGGAAGCCCCCAACTACCATCGGCGCTAAAGAGCTTAACTTCCGTGTTCGGTATGGGAACGGGTGTGACCTCTTTGCCATCATCACTAGACTTTGTATTTAATTGAAAGATTTATTCTTTCAAAACTGGATAAACGGCACATTGAATGTTTCAAACTTTTTGGTTAAGTCCTCGATCG
>NZ_MDGU01000032.1:0-15639 GCF_001705465.1 Lysinibacillus sp. AR18-8 | reverse complement strand
AGATGTGTATAAGAGACAATTATATGGACTTAATCTACTTTGGAGCGGCTCTCTCCTCTTTAGGAGCGGATTTCCCACATCTTTGAGCGGCTCTCACTCATTTAGGAGCGCAACCTCCTTATATTGGACCAGTTCCAACACATTCAGGAGCAACTTCCCTCTTTTCAACATTGAGCAAATACTATTTGGCATTTTTATCAGGTTGGTGAATACCAAATACATTGCCTTCCGTATCAATATAATAGCCTTGCCATGCCATCCCTGGTAAAGCATACTTGGGCATGGCTACTTTGCCACCGTTTTCAAGAATTTTTGCTTCTGTTACATCATAACTTTCGACACCCATTGTACAAGCAAAGCCATTCAGCGCTTGGTTTGTTTCTGGTGGAGGACCTTGGCGTTGCATTAAAGCACCGTTAATGCCAAGTTCATCATCTTCACCTGTCACGGCACCGAAGTAAGGCATGCCTGCGTAGTCACTCCAGTCCTGAAATGACCAGCCAAATACTTTCCCATAAAAATCCTTTGCCCGATCCATGTCACTTACATGAATTTCAAAATGAACTAATCTCCCCATAGTATCCTCCTTAAGGATGATGTATTTGAACATATTTACTATATATCATTTTTCTGAAGATTGAAATTAATACATTATCTATCAATTAAATTAACCTATATTTCTCGATGCTCAAGCTGAAAATGCTATAATATATGAAAATTGATTTGATAAGAAGGTACGTTTATATGGAGATACGACAGCTTGAATATTTTTTTGTTCTATGTAGTGAGCTTCATTTTACAAAGGCTGCCGAAAAATTAAATATTTCACAGCCGACACTCAGCCATCAAATAAAGGTTTTAGAAAATGAGCTTGGCTTACCTCTATTCGATCGTCTAGGGAAAAAAATCGCCATTACAGATGCTGGTGAAATTTTATATGAACAGTGTACATATATTTTTAGGGCCATGGATAATACGAAAAATCAGATGACTGAACTAAAAGAAATAAAAGCAGGGAAATTAGTGATTGGTACTTTGCCAGGAGAATTAACTGATTTTGTATCAGATTATTTGCTGGACTATTATCAGGATTATCCAGACATACAGGTTTGTATCAATAGCTCAGATGATTTGTTGCAACTATTTAAAAACAATAAAATAGATTTTGCCATTTCCTACAAACAAGACAATATCGATTATGAGGAGGAGCAGCTTCAAATCGTTCCATTGTTTACAGAGGAACTAAAGGTCGTTATTCATAAACAGCACCCTTTAGCAGGATTGGATACCATCCCATTGCAAGAGGTGTTAGCACATCCATTGATTTTATTTCCAACAATACATCAGTGTAGAAAGGTAATTGAGGGAGCGGCTCGTAAAGAAAAGCTTCACATTACACCAAAATTAGAAACAGCTAGCATCCAAGCGATCTTTAAATTAGTAGAACAAAATGTGGGAGCCACGATTATTTCGAAAACACTTTGTAACTTGCATAAATCGGATACTATTTGTGAGCGTTCGATATGCAATCCACCCCTAACACGTGAAATCGTCCTGCTCTATCGAAAAGATAAATTTATTAATTTTGCGGCTAAAGCTTTCATTCGTCTACTAGTAGAGCAACTTGATCTTGCACAACTTTCACTTTCAGATAAAAGTCGACAACTCATTCGTTCATTAGTCACGTCTCAATAAAAAATGGACTAAACCCAGCACTCATCGTGTCTGCGTGTAGTCCATTTATTTTTTAGCTAAATAGGCATCTTATTTTTTCATTGTCTTGGCTTTGGCAAGATGCACATGCCAAGATAATGCTTCTTCTAAAATATGTGGCGTATGGTGATTACCTGTTTTCTCCACCGCAGCCTGATAATATGCCCACAATTGCTGACGATAATCAGGATGTGCACAATGATCAATTATTCGTGGTACTCTCTCTTTCGGTGCAAGCCCACGTAAATCAGCTACACCAAACTCTGTGACAATAACGTCCACATCATGCTCTGTATGATCCACATGGGATACCATAGGAACAATACTGGAAATACTGCCTCCCTTCGCATAGGATTTTGTAACAAAGATTCCCAATCGTGCATTGCGCGCAAAATCGCCAGAACCACCAATACCATTCATCATTTTTGTACCTGAAACATGTGTAGAATTTACATTTCCATAAATATCTACTTCAAGAGCTGTATTGACGGAAATGAGCCCTAAACGACGAATAATCTCAGGGTGATTCGATATTTCTTGAGGGCGTAATAGTAAACGATCTGCATATTTTTCTAGCTGACTATACACCTGTTTGCCTCGTTCTTGTGATAGCGTAATGGACGTACCTGAAGCAGATTTTACTTTCCCTGCATCTATTAATTCAAATACAGCGTCCTGCAACACCTCCGAATAGATTTCCAAATCCTCAAATTCAGATTCTAAAAACCCATTTAACACTGCATTGGCTACTGATCCAACACCCGATTGTAGTGGCGCTAATGTCTTCGTTAATCGTCCAGCCTTCATCTCATCTCTTAAAAAATTGAGTAAATGGTCTGCCATTTTTGCGGTTTCCTCATCTGGTTGTACAATCGTTGAAGGCGCATCAGCAATTTCAGAAAGCACGATGCCTCGAACTTTCGTTATATCTAATGGGATACCAACCGCTCCAATTCGCTCCCCCGCGCTAGTTAAAGGAATAGGATCTCTACTTCCCTGTACATCAGGAATATAAATATCGTGAATGCCCTCTAAAGAAGCAGGATGTGAAACATTGAGCTCAATAATTATCGCTTTCGCCATTTGCACAATAATTGGCGAATTCCCTACAGAGGTTGTAGGAATCAGCAAACCATCTTCTGTAATGGCAGTTGCTTCAATGATGGCGAAATCAATTGGGCCCACAATGCCTTGACGCATTAACTCAGCATTATGTGAAACATGTGCATCTGTATATAAAACTTCTCCGTTATTAATCATTCGGCGAATCGCTGGATCACCTTGATAAGGGGCTCTCTTCCGAATAATCCCCGCTTCAGCCATCTGCTGATCCACCTCTGGACCAAGTGAAGCACCTGTATAAACATCCACCTGAAACTTTTCCACCTTCGCCTTTTCAACAAGCGCTAAAGGTACAACTTTTGCATCTCCCGCCCTCGTAAAGCCACTCATACCTAATATCATACCGTCCTTTATCCAAGAAGCAGCCTCTTGCGCTGAAACAATTTTATTTTGCAAAGCAGTATGACGAATTTTTTTATGTGCCAATTTCAACATGTAAGATATCCCCTTATCCCATTTTAATTTTTATTCAGACCAAGGTGAATGCAAGACACAGTCACAAAAATTTTTAGGTTTGTAGTTTGGAATAAATAATGCACACACATCTGATTTTATATTGCCAAATGTTGTTTCAGGTTTATGCTTAAACCCTTCAAAAAATGCTGGCAATATCTTTTGTTTAAATTGGTCGCGTGGAAAAACATTGAGAACGGCATTTCGTTCATCGGCCGTTAAATCATCATAACCATCGCCCATTACATCAAGACCTACGCCTGCATATAACAAGCCAACTTCATGTTCTTTATGCTCAGCAATACCAATTGTCGTATGAAGTGCAATCGCATCCCATACTAGTTGAATTGACTGTTCATCAATATGATGCAATGCTAAAAACTGACGTGCTGCATTAGCGCCATCCACCTCGAAGCGCTTATCTACACTACTAAACTTCTTTGTTAAGCCTAAATCATGAAATAAAGCACTAACGTATAAAAGTTCCGCGTCAAATGATTTCTTAGCTTTCTTCCCTTGTATTGCGCCAAATAAATAAACCCGATTGGAATGATTCCACAGTAAATCAGAACCATGTTCCTTTAAAATTTCCTGTGCTTCTAAGGCTAAGCGACTGTCAGGTATTTTGATTCCTGCAATATTTGTCATCCATTCTTTCCCTCCCCTGTTAAAATACCAATAACTCGATGGTTTATAGAGAATTATATGGAACTTCATATCTATTAATCAATTCTATTATTTCTATAATAATCATAGAATCTATCTATAATGTAACTATCACTTGCCTTCTTCTCAATCAGAAAACAAAAAAATGTATGATTAGAAAATGAAATATCCTCCAATCACACACTATGAAGGCCTAGCAGATTTATAATGATCTTCACCTTATAATTGACTATATACCGAAATGGCATCTGTAATATTATATTGCTCCGTTCTAGGATTGCCGTCAGCTCCTACTGTCACGAAGACATATTCTTGTCCATTTACAAGAGCTAAGCTTGCTAAACATAAGCCTGCATCTTCCGTATAGCCAGTTTTCCCACCTAAAATTTCTCCTCCTGGCAATGCACTTGACGTCATATGTTGAAACATGCGACTTGTAAAAGTAATGCCTTCTGGATGAAGGTTTGTGGACTGAATAGAGTATCTTTCTGCTGTATAAACATTGCGAAACTCATTGTTTGTTAAGGCATATTGTAAAAGTAAAGACATATCCTTTACGGTTGTATAATGATCTGGATGGTGCAGTCCAGTTGTATTCACAAAATGAGTATTTTTCATGCCTAACTGCTGCGCCTTTTCGTTCATCAGACTCACAAACTTTTGTTCTGAACCAGCAACATATTCAGCTAAACCCATTGATGCCTCTGCACCTGATGGCAGCATGGAGCCATACAATAAATCCTCTAATGTCAGCTTTTCATTTGGGAGAAAGCCCGCTACTGAAGCATTTTCCTCTAATAAATCCTGAAAGATATGCTTAGGTAAAATGATTTCTTCTTGTAAATTGGAGATCTGCTCAATCGAGACTAGAACCGTCATCATTTTGGTCAAAGAGGCAGGATAAATCCTTTCCTCACTATTTTTATCTAAGAGAATTTGATTTTCATCCAAATTCACTAAAATTGCATTCGAGCTGTATAAATCAAAATCGAGCATATGCGGGCTGGCTGTTTGAATTACTTTCGGTGAATGATCTATTTCCTGACGTAAAGTCATTGGCGATTCTTTCAATAGTAAATAAACAACTATCATCATGAATAAGAACAATAAACTCCATATACCTTTTCTTTTGAACATAAAAACAACTCCTTCTCTTTATGCTTTTATTCAACCATAAAAAAAGGAGCTTATTTTTAATTTACTATTAGTGAATTCTTAAGGTTTCTTAAGAATTGGTTGGAATCATCACAGTGAATACGGTTGTATCATTACTAGAAGTTGCGGTAATCGTCCCGCCATGGGCCTGTACAATTTCATTAGAAATGGCTAAACCAAGCCCAGCACCTCCTGTTTGGGTAGACCTTGCACTATCTAAGCGGTAAAACTTCTCAAATATCATCTTTAATTTTTCAGGAGGGATCGTCTTCCCTGTATTCGTAAACGAAATTAATGTCTGATTATTTTCGTTTCGCGCACTAATTTCAATTGTACTATTTGGATCACTATAGGCAATTGCATTTTTTAAAATATTATTAAATACCCTCGCTAATTTATTACCGTCTGCATAGATAGTAATATCTTCATCTATTTTGACGATGGCTTGTTGACCCTTTGGTGCCAGCAATGGATAAAACTCGTCAGCCACTTGCATTAACATATGATGTAAAGGAATAAGATCTTTCTCTAAAATGATGGATTGTAAATTAAATCTGGTTATTTCAAAAAATTCATTGATTAATTGTTCCAGTCTATAGGATTTTTCTAATGTAACCGTCACATATTTTTCTTTCTGCTCTACAGGCATATCCCTTGCCTCATCTAAAAGGCTTAAGTAGCCAATAATGGATGTTAAGGGTGTTTTAATATCATGCGCTAAATAGACAACTAAATCATTCTTTCGTTGCTCAGCTTCTTGCGCATCCCTTGCACGCTTTTCTAATTTATATTTCACGTTATTTAATTTTTTCTCCAAAAAATCGAGTTCAGCTGGGAGCTCAATTTCCTTCCCTGACTCATCTGCAAGCATGGTGATACTTGAACTAATTTGATGAAAATAACGGGTAAAACGAGACAAGGCGATATAGAAAATAATCAACAATAATAGAATAAATCCTATCGCAAGCCAAAGTGGTTTATTTTGTCTAAATAACACATTATAGGCACTACTTGCAGCATAATAATCAAGCTGCAAGACATTTTCACAAAAGGCAATAAAAGCATCTGCAAAGGGAGCTTGCAAGACCCCATCAATAAATGCAAAATTAATAAAAAAGCCTATGATGATAGCGATGACAAGTATAGAAATAATTTGTACAACCATTTTCCTTTTCAGTTTGCCAAACTCATTTTTCAATGGTATACCCCACTCCCCAAACCGTTTTAATATATTTTGGGTTCTCCGCAGAATCCTTCATTTTTTCCCGTAAATGTCGAATATGAACCATTACCGTGTTATTGCTACTAAAGTACTTTTCCCCCCAGATTTCTTGGAATAGTTGCTCTGAACTAATAACTGTCCCTCGATTTGCACATAAATACCAAAGAATAGCGAATTCCGTAGGTGTAAGGGATATAGGCCTTTCATTTAAAAAGACTTGCCGTGTGTTTTTGTTAATTACCAGGCCAGCAAAATCAATGATATCTTCATGTTGCTTCGAGCCTTGGTTGTACAAGGTAAATCTTCGTAGTTGCGCCTTTACACGAGCAACCAATTCCAATGGACGAAATGGCTTTGTTATATAATCATCTGCTCCTAAAGAAAACCCATTTATTTTATCAATTTCTTCTTCCTTTGCCGTAAGCATAATCACTGGAAAATTCAATGTTTCTCGTATTTTTCGTAAAATGGTAAAGCCATCTATATCTGGCATCATAATATCTAGAACAGCTAAATCCACATTTTCTTGCTCGATACATGCCAAAGCCTCTTGAGCTGTATAATATTTAAATACATGATAGTTTTCATTTTTTAAGTAAAGTTCGATTAAATCTGCAATTTCCTTTTCATCGTCAACAACTAAAATATTCAACTGTCTTGCCCTCTCCTTCTCCCTACTTGTTTTCCAATGATTTTTCACAGGCATTATAGCACTTACGCATGACTATATCTATTATTAGGGTAGTTAGATGAAAACATCTTTCCAGCTCTACTTTTAATAAGTTTATATTAACAAAATCATAGATAGCTTCATAATGAACTATTACTACATCAAAAATAGGCTTAGGTTATATCCCAAGCCTCGCATTTTCTGGTAATTAATTTGTTGGATTGATTGCTGTAGTAGTAGATTTTCGACTCATATCCTGTGTTACCACTCTACCTGCGTAATATAGCATTTGTTTATTTAATTTATTCTCTTTTACAGTTATACTGGTCGGTTTCACTTTGAGAACAAGCGTTTTGCTCCCTAAAGATGACTGATATTTTTCGATATGCTTTTTTGATAAAGGTGCTTGGTAATAATCTGGTACATATTTATCAAGCATTGCCTGCATAGCAGCAGTAGCTTCATTTAAATCAGTAACAAATTCCACCAAACCATTTGCTACTACACTTATATAAGCCGTATCAGTCTTAGCAGGAATAGGGTCTACCATTGTTCCATAATTTTCACTTATTGTGATACATGCATTCCGATTATTTGTTAGAATATCTATTTTTCTTCCTTCGTTGGCACCATGAAAATAAAAACTTCCGTCTTTGTAAACATAATTTAGCGGAATAACATATGGCATATGTTGATCTACCAAACCAAGAAATGCAGTTTGTGCGCCTTCTAATAATTGTTTAATTTGTTTTTCATCTGTACAAGCTCTATTTATCATCCGAATATCTGTTACCATTATCATTCCCCCTATCCTCTTCTAAAAAGGAGTCTACAGCAGTATTGCACGTTAAAAAAGGGACAGTTTGATGAAAGGGCATGGGTACAAGGTAAAAATACTAGTTTATCAAAAGCCCATACTATTTTCTTAGAAGTTCTCTAGTTCTACAAATGAATGTCATATATTGAATGATTTCTTCTCCAAATTTTCACCTACATTACGATAGAATAGTTTAAGTTGCGCAACAATCATAATGCTAATGACTACAAGTAAAAACCATGAACTGATTTTACCAAAATGAACAATCGACCAAGACACCTCTTGATTTGGATAGGACCATGCTCCAAAGAACGTTGCAATATTTTCAGCAATCCAAATGAAAAAGCCAATCAAAAAGAACGATACAACGATGGGCATTTTAAAGACTTTGTTCCGTACTGTAAATTTTACAACAGTACGATAAAACACAATAAATAGTAGTGCCATTAACAGCCATCTAAAATCATAAATAAAATGGTGTGTGAAAAAATTCAAGTAGATAATGGCTCCAAGTGGAATAGCTACATAACTTTTTGGCCAGCTTACAATTTTTAAATCAAACCTACGCCAAGCTTGGCAAATATAACTTGCTACACTCGCATACATAAATCCGCTATATAAAGGCACACCCCCTATTTTTGTCCACGCCTCTTCAGGATATGACCATGAATTGAAATTCACTTTATATAGTTCGAGCACGAGCCCAATAATGTGAAACAAGCAAATGACTTTTATTTCATCCTTTGTTTCTAAACCAAATTTATACATCAAGTACTGAGTCAATAGACAAATTGCCAGAATAAAGTCATATCTTCCTACCCCAGGTATTTGAATGACTTTAGAGAGTGCAAGTGTAGCAAATATCACAACAGGAAAAATACAAGATAATGATTGATGATACGTAAAGACTCCTAAGTCTTTAATAAAATTCTTCAACATGAATCCACCTCAAATGAACTTGTTCATAATTAAATTGCTTCTTGTTTGAAGAATAAACGATAAATTATCTTATTTCAATATTTATTTATCGAAAAACAATAAATTTTTTCTCTTATTACTGGAACTATTCTTTGTTAAATACGTCTTTGTTGTTGCTTATCTATGAAGAAAAGAGTAGCCATGTAAGTAGCTACTCTTTGATATTAAAGATATATTTTTTGATTTAATTTTAATTGGACTTCTTGTTGGTTTATTTCTAAATTCGTCACTTTTTTCACTTTTAAATAATAAACGATATAACAACCAATGAAGAATGCTCCACCACAGTAGAGTGCTAAACGTTGAGCTGGATCAAAAGCCAAGCTTGCCATAACAATACAGTTCGCTAATAAACCTAAAATAGGGATCACTGGATACAGTGGCGCTTTGAATTTTAAATCCTCTACTTTTCCTCCTTGGCGTATATAGGAGCGTCTAAATGCAATTTGAGATGCTGTAATCGCAATCCAACCAATTTGTGCACCTAAGCCTGCTAGAGATAATAACCACACAAAGACTGTATTAGCAGCAAATACACTTGACAGTAAAGACAGACCTGCTACAGCGAGTGTGATTAGTAATGCATTCATTGGGATACCTCTTTTATTAACTTTCCCTAAAACGGGACTTGCCATCTTTTCGACAGATAGTGAGAACAGCATACGTGTTGCAGCATAAAGACCCGAGTTTGCGACAGATAATAAGGCTGTTAGGATAACAAAATTCATAATATCTGCTGCATATGGAATACCAATGCTATCTAATACGACTACAAATGGACTTTCCACCACCCCTGCTTTATCCATTGGTATCATTGCTGCAAGTACAAATACGGATAACACAAAGAAGAACAGCGTACGCCAAACAGTTTGCTTAATAGATTTAGGGATAGTCTTTTCAGGATTTTCACTCTCCCCAGCAGCAATACCAATCAATTCTGTACCCTGGAATGAAAAATTCACAGTAATCATTGTAATAAGCAGTGCTGTTACACCATTAGGAAACAATCCACCCTCATAAAAATGAGTAAGGAAAGGGGCATTTGTTCCATCTTTCATATCGATTAGCCCAAACATAGTTGCTCCACCAACCGCAAGGAACATAATAATTGCCAATATCTTAATGCTGGAGAAGACAAATTCTGCTTCACCAAATGCTTTTGCTGATAAACCATTCAATACAAAGAGTAGTGCTGCAAATATTAGGCACCACATCCATACTGGTGAATCAGGAAACCATCTTTGCATTAGTTGTCCAGCCCCTAAAAATTCAAGAGCAACAGTTACTGCCCAACCTAGCCAGTATAGCCATCCAACGGCAAAACCAGTAGCAGGACCGATAAATTTCGTTGTGTACGTTTGGAATGAACCTGATACCGGCATAGCAACAGACAATTCACCCAAACATAGCATTGTTAAATACATAACTGCTCCGCCTACTAAGTAAGCTAGGATGGCACCAGTTGGCCCAGCTTGGTTAATCGTGTAGCCTGATCCAAGAAAGAAACCAGTTCCAATACATCCGCCAAGTGAAATCATAAATAAGTGTCTTGCTTTCATACTTCTTTTTAATTCATATTGTTCTGCTGCCATAAAAAACTCCTTACATTCATTATCTGTGTAAGCACTTTCTTTTTTTCGTACAAAACAGATAACAATCTAAAATTTGAATGTTAATAGATAAACTGTTTTATATATTTTATGAACTGTCAATTTTCTGACAAAATAAAGGCTATTGAATAGCTAAATTGTATTGTAAACTTACTATAGGGAGAGCTATTTTCTTATAGTTGGTTGTCGCGACCTAATTTTTTAAGAAAAGTTCTTCCTTCTGGGATACAAAATGACTTCTATTCATGGCTTAAAGTAATGTATCGCCAAATAGTGAGCTGATTAAAGCTACCGCAGCAATAGCCGTTTTATTGTATTGATCTAATACAGGGTTTGTCTCAACAAATTCTGCTGAAGTAATAATATTTGCTTCTGACAGCATTTCCATAGCTAAATGACTTTCACGATAGCTAATACCACCTGCTACTGGCGTGCCTACACCTGGTGCATCATTTGGATCCAGTCCATCTAAATCTAATGATAGGTGAACACCGTCTGTGCGCTCCTTTAAATAGTCAATCGTTTCTGACATTACTTTCGTCATTCCTAAACGATCAATTTCATGCATCGTGTATACTTTAATACCAATTTCCTTAATAAGCTTTTTTTCTCCAGGATCTAAATCTCGAGCACCAATGATAATAACGTTTTCAGGCTTTACCTTTGGAGCATAGCCTCCGATATTTGTAAGTGCTGGATGTCCAAGGCCCAAGCTTACAGCTAAAGACATGCCATGGATATTTCCTGAAGGAGATGTTTCACCAGTATTTAAATCGCCATGGGCATCATACCAAATGACACCTAGATTCTCATAATGCTTGGAAACTCCTGCTAATGTTCCAATAGCAATACTATGGTCTCCACCTAAAACTAAAGGAAAACGGTTTAAAGAAATTTCATGGTCTACTTTTTGGCCTAGCTTCTCGTTACTTTCTGTGACAGTTTTTAAATTTTTTAAGTTTGTCTTTCCTTCTGCGTCTTTATCTTCGTGTACGAAGTCAATAGTTAAATCCCCTTCGTCGTAAATCGAATAACCAAGTCTCTCAAGTCGTTCAGTTACCCCCGCATATCTGATAGCACTTGGTCCCATGTCTACGCCTCTTCTTGTTTGACCTAAATCCATGGGCACCCCAATAATTGTCACTTCTTTATTCATGATGTTTTCTCCTCTCCAATAATTACTTTCACAGTATAAAGAAATTGCAACATTGACTCAACTCGACATTATTTTAAATTTTTATACAGTTTAAATTATTAAAAACATAGATTTATTCTTGTATAAACGATTGCATAAACGCTATTTCAATGCATAACAAAACATTTTTTTCCTTTTTAGTGCGTATTTTTGTAAAAAATTACTAAACAAAATATTAAAACTGTTCTTTTTTTATAGTTTTTTCCGAAAATTTTGACGGTAATTTTATCTATAAATGCAATATGTTAATAAATATTTTCCAAAATCATTCAATTATTCTTCTTTTTTACGGCAAAAAAAAGCCTTACTACAATAGTAATAAGGCTTTTCAATTGCCTATTTTAATAATCGCACAATACTATTCAAACAGGTTTCTTTATAAAATTTATGTTGTTCTTCTAAATCGCAGGTTAACCACTGAATTAATGAACCATCAATCATTGCCCTCATCATTTTTGCATAGGTTAAGGAATCAATGTCTGAACTAAAGACACCTTCTCTTTTTCCTAATTCAATAATTTCTTGTCCAATTCCCCAGCAATTCTCATAAAATTTTAAGTTAATTCTTTTGTACTCTTCATTGCTATTTGCCTGAGCTAAAAAGTCTAAATAAACCCTGTAAAATTTTTTATTTTCTATAGGGGATACAAATACAGCATTTAAGTAGGCATGAAGCTTGTCTATAGCTGTTTGATGCTTGCCTATTTCTTGGATTTCATAGCTGTAGATTTTGTTCGTAGTGGATTCAAGTAATTCTAATAAAATGTTTTGTTTGCTTGTAAAGTAGTAGTGAACTACCCCTTTTGAGACACTGGCATGATTGGCTATGTCTTGTAGTGTAACCTTATCATAACCTAATTGTGAAACAGCGTTAAAGGCTGCTTTCATAATCTGTTTTTTACGTTCTTCCTCTTTCTTTTTCATAGGAGCCTCCGATGACTTGATAGAAGTTATTATACATGAAGAGTAGCAACAATCCAATTTTATGTTGACCGGTCAGAATAATTTTGATACTGTTTAATGGAATAAAATTGTAGGGGGACGTTTACGATGACGGCAGAAAATTTTAGTGCGTTAGTAGTCAATAAAGATGATGCATTTACAGTGAAAGTGAACAAGTTAACTTTAGAAGATCTACCAAAGGGTGAGGTATTAATTAAAGTTAGTTATTCAGGTATTAATTATAAAGATAGTCTTGCCTCTATTCCTGATGGTAAAATCGTTACGTCTTATCCTTTTGTTCCTGGCATTGATTTAGCTGGGACTGTTGTTTCTTCTGAGGATTCTCGCTTTAAAATTGATGACGAGGTCATTGCAACTAGCTATGAAATAGGTGTTTCCCATTTTGGTGGCTTTAGTGAATATGCCCGCATCCCAGCGCAATGGATTGTACCGCTTCCAAAAGGACTTTCCCTTAAAGAGGCTATGGTAATTGGTACTGCAGGATTTACAGCTGCATTATCTGTTCAAAAGTTAGAGGAAAATGGTATTCATCCAGAAAAGGGGAAAATTCTTGTGACAGGGGCTACAGGAGGTGTAGGTAGCTTTGCCGTATCTATTCTTTCAACACTGGGTTATCAAGTTGAAGCGAGCACAGGAAAAGAATCTGAACATGAATATTTACAATCACTCGGGGCTACTACAATAGTAAATCGTGAAGAGGTTTATGATGGAAAAATTAAAGCATTAGGCAAACAAAAATGGGCTGCTGCTGTTGATTCTGTTGGTGGAGAGCCACTTGCCTCATTATTAAGACAAATTCAATATGGTGGGGCTGTTGCATGTAGTGGTTTAACGGCAGGTACACAGCTTCCTACAAGTGTATTTCCCTTCATTTTAAGAGGCGTGAGTTTACTTGGAGTTGATTCTGTTTATTGCCCAATGGACATTCGATTAAACATTTGGCATCGACTAGCGACTGATTTCAAACCAGCAAACCTTAATGATTTTATTCAGCAAGAGGTAACACTACAACAACTTCCTGATGTTTTACCTATTTTACTGAAGGGTCAAGCAAGAGGTAGAATCCTTGTTGCATTATAAGGAGTTTAATTAAGCTTCCTTCTTTATTCTATTTCCCAGAAAATAATTCTAGATGGCGAATAACAACATACAGCTACTACGCAAAGCGAGCGTGGTAGCTTTTTTTATTGTTGACATCTCCCTGACATAAAAGCGCTTTATAGTAGCTCATGAACAACCCACTTGTTTCCTTTAGACAAATTTAGGCAACAAAGCTTGTCTAAATTTGTACTAACAAGCATACCAATAGAGTATGTAGGCAGTATTCTGGGAATTAAATACTATAATTAATACTTTGGAGATGATTGTATGAAGCGAGCACATATTAATGAATTAGCTATTACACGGGCTTTAGCCATTCTAGCTGTTCTTCTTATTCATTCTACTAGTACACCTGTAACGGCTTTATCTAGTGACTCAAGATTATATCCATTTTATGTATTTTTCAATATCTCCCCTAAATTCGCTGTCCCTGCTTTTATTTTTTTAAGTGGCTTTGTATTATTTTACAATTATATACAAAAGGATTTAACAAAGGAGCTTATCATTCATTTTTATAAAAAAAGAGTGACCCAAATACTCATTCCTTATCTCTTTTTTTCTATTTTTTATTATGCAGCAATGCAATTTTATGTGACACATGATTTAGTAGACACATGGCGTTCTCTATTTAGTATCGAATTTCTAGAAAAACTTTTATTAGGCAAAGCGTATACGCATCTATACTATATTTTTATTATTGTTCAATTCTATCTTATGTTCCCATTATTCCTATATATTTTAAAGAAAAAACCAGCACTATCTCCTTATTTAATTTGGATTGGGTTCGTTCTTCAATGGGTCTTTATTCTATTAAACGCTGAGTTATGGCAGTATCCCTATAGAGGGAGTATCGCTTTTTCCTATCTCTTTTATTTCTTAGCAGGGGCATTTTTAGGAATTTATTTTGAAAAATACAAAGGATGGCTTCAACTAAAAAAAGAAAATTTTCCTATCACGATACTTTTTGTGTGGTGTATATGGCTAATTTCTACTATATATAATGTTTATTTATATTACTTTGTTTATACATCACAAACCTATAAAGTGAACAGCACAATATTTGAGCTAGTTTTTCAGCTACAATCTTTAACAGCCTGTATTGTCTTATTACAGCTTTCTTTCTGGATCTATGATAAATGGAACCATGCTTTTGTAAATGGCTTAATCAATCTAGGAACAGTATCATTTGGCGTCTATCTATTGCATCCATTTTTCCTTTTCCTTTATAGACAATTAAGTACTGGTGGTAATAGTATAATCTATCACCTATGGAGCATTGGTGGCTTTACCTTTGCTCTATTCGTCACATGGATGGTCGTGCTATTGATGGGCAGATTCTTTAAATATCATTGGATTGCCTTTGGACCTATCCCGAGCAAATTCCCTTACAAATAGCCGTTCAATATGCACAGCCAGTCGTCGATTTGTTTCCGTCAACTGGCTGTGTATATTTAGTTGAGAACCTGTTATTTTGTGCTTACCGTTACTGAAATACTAATGTTTCTTCTGTGGTGCATTATTAAATAAGAAGAAACAAATTAAAAAGACCCTGTGGAAATCTACCAAGGGGTTTCATAGTGTTAAAAAAGCAATCAATAAAAAGTGAAAATGAATTTCCGTTGCAGGCTACTTACTTTCCTGTGGGCGAGCGCCGAATTGCTTCCTCCGCTACCACTCCGTTTAGCGTTTTGCCTGTCTTGCTATCCCACGGGAGTCAAGAAGCCTTCCCCTCCCCCACAAAAGTGTTACCTTATTAGCAAAGGTTTTCAAATAAAGTGAAGGTTTTATGAAGAGGTGTTATCACGCATCACTTCTCTACATTGAAAATAAAAACCTATCCTTTTTCTAATCATGCAAATCATGGGCTATTTTGATCGCTACCGCTAGTATGAAAAAACACTTTTGCAGAATGGTTGATTGGAGTGGAGCCAGCGTCACTCCTAGGGGATTTAGTGAACTGCACCCAAAATATTG
>NZ_MDGU01000031.1:0-17068 GCF_001705465.1 Lysinibacillus sp. AR18-8 | reverse complement strand
AGTTTGTCTACAGTCTGAAATCCCCTCACTGTCAAAGTGAAGGGATTTTTTTATTTGATTACTCACCAAAAATCGTAACGATATCAGCTGCTTGTTTGCGCTCTTTACCTTTTGGCACTTCATCAAAATAACCAACTTGTAGCATAGCAATGACACGCTCACCTGGCTGTACCTTTAAAGCTTCACGGAATTTTGGATTATCTAGGAATCCTGGTGTTTTCCAGCAAGAGCCTATGCCTTTATCCCATGCCAGTAACTGCATGTTTTGAATAAATGTACTTGCTGCTGCATAATCTTCTAAACGTTCTTTTTGACGCGCATCCTCTGGAACGATAACAAAGGCATAGCCACCTGGTAATGTAAATTTCAACATCTGCTTCGCTAAATCTTCGCTTGAAAACTCCTGCCATTTAGGAATTGTTAAGTCACGTAATAGCTGGTGAAGATTTGTTAATTCCTTTCCACAGGCAACAACTAATCGCCACGGCTCACGATTACCATGATTGGGAGCCCATACTGCATCGTCAATAATAGCCATTAAATCCTCACGCTCTACAGGCTGGCCATTAAACTTTTTAATGGAACGACGTTGAATAATTGCATCTCTAACAGATAAAATTTGTTCGCTCATATATCAATTCTCCTTCTACCATAAGACAACATATTAGAGTTTATCTCTTCTATCTTTCACATTATCATATATTTGTATGCTTTAAAACTACCTGTTCCTAAGCAAAGCTGTCATCTATATGATAGAAAAAGTAGGTCATGCTTGGCGTATAGGCGGTGGAATCCTCGTAAAAATAAGGTCGATTAATACTATCTGAGGTGTGGGCATTCACATAAGGAATACCATTTTGAATACTTGTAACAATAACGGAGTGGTCAATTCTACCATTCCCTTGAAAATCATAAAAAATGACATCTCCAAGCTCTAGTTCCTCTGCATATTGAACACGTCTACCCTTCAATCCTGTTGTAGATCCTTCTAAATACCATCGTAATGAATGGGCAACAGACCAGCTAAAGCTCCAATTCCCTTGCTGAATCCACCAGCCTTTCTCTCTACTTGGTGCACCTCGCATCGGTGCCCCTCCTGCAAGTAAACACTGAGATATATAGTTCGTGCAATCTACATCAAAATTTGGAAAAGCAGGATTGCGTCTGTTCCACCACAAATTAGCATATTGAACTGCAGCCTGCCTATTATACATTTTTGCCATACATAACCTCCTCATGCCATCATATGTCTATTTAAGCATTTCTATTAGTTAGGTCCTTCCTCATAATTCTTATTGAAATCCATTATATTCAGCATGTTCCTTTCCAATTTCAAGAACATTTTTGCTACAATAAGGATTAAAGATATGTCAATTTTATTTTATGACCAGAAGGGATGTTGAATGTGAGGCAGCATGCTGAAAAAGAGATTTTACAGCCAACTCTTTTATGCGATAAAAAAGGTAATTTAAATCCAGCAGCCATCGGATTTGCACGCAAACCACTTATTAATAGCAATTTAAGCGGCCATCTCATGCGCAAAAAGAAATGGAACTATTGGTGTGTCTACGGTGATGAAATCTTGTTTTCAGCTACGATTAGTCATCTAGATTACGCAGCAGTCTGCTTCGTTTATTTCCTTGAATATGAAACACAGCGCTATTTTGAAAAAACGATCACAATCCCCTTTGGTGGTAAACTAAAAATGCCTACACAGGTTTTAGAATCTGTTTCATTTAAAAATAGTGAAATGATGATTGATTTATTATATATACAAAATGAAACACATCTATCTGTTTCCATACCAAACTTTGACGGAGATGTTTTACGAGCAAAGCTTATCATTCAGCACCCACCAGCGGACGAAACCTTAAATGTAGTCATTCCTTGGAATCGCAAAACATTTCAGTTCACAGGCAAGCATCACATATTGCCAACATCAGGTGTTGTCACAATTGGTACTCGGCGTTTTAATTTCTCAGCTGAGGAGAATTTTGCTGTGTTGGATTATGGACGAGGTGTATGGCCACGTGAAGCATTATGGAATTGGGGAATGGCCTCTCAACGAGTACGTGGACGACGCATCGGACTTAATTTAGGAGGTAAATGGACAGATGGCACAGGCATGACTGAAAATGCTGTTTTTGTTGATGGTAAAATGACAAAAATACATGAGGATTTATTATTTCAATATGATTCTGAAGATTATATGCAGCGTTGGAAAGTGAAAACAAAATTTTCTAATCAGGTCTCCTTAACCTTTTCACCCTTTTTTGAGCGTATAGCCCAAACGAATGCCAAACTAGTTAAATCAGAGGTACATCAACTATTTGGCTATTACGACGGTTCTATTTTACTCGACAATGGTGAAACACTGGTTATTCAACAAATGCTCGGATGTATTGAGGAACATCGTGCAAAATGGTAAAAACCCTCTAGAAGACGTTGCTTTCCGTGGGTATTTTGAAAATGCAAATGATTCCACGGAAGCTTTTGTCTACTAACTGTCCACTTTTGCTCTAACTAAGGGCTCTTAATATTTTTTCTGGATCATCTGTAAATATCGCCTGTACACCGAGCTGTTGTAAACTTCGAGCATCGCGTTGTTCATTGACGGTATACACACGTACAGTTGCACCTTCAGCGAGAGCTAGTTTAACTGATTTACGGAAGGAAGTTGGCAAACTTACATGTAACGCCTTAGCTGGTATAAGAGCAATGTAAGTTGGGAAATCCACCAGCACCTCTGCAAACAATGCTGCACTTTCTATATAAGGCGCTATTTTTGATATTGTTTGCAATGATTCATGATTGAAAGATGAAATGATCACCCGCTCTGTCATTTGCTGTGCTGCTACTTCTTTGAGCACGAGCGCTTCGATTCCTTCATATGCAATAATGTCTGTTTTCAGTTCAATATTGATACGGTGATTGGTACCTTCAAATAACTCCAACACTTCCCCTAAGGTAGGAATTACTTCATCTCCGAACTCCCGTGAAAACCACGAGCCAAAATCAAATGTACGTAATTGTTGTAATGTAAAATCTTTTACATAGCCTGAGCCATTGGAGGTACGATCAATGGTCTCATCATGAATAACCACTACCTCTTTATCTGCGGTTAAATGAACGTCTAGCTCTATCCCTGCTATAGGAAGCTTTGATGCTGCTTGAAAGGCAGACATCGTATTTTCTGGATAGTTTATCGAAACACCTCTATGTGCAAATATGTCCAAATTCAATAACCTCCTCTATTATTATTCAAAGAAAAACCTTCCAGCCCCATGTAATAGTAGCATAATTAACATTTTAGCTTTCACTTGCTGGTAAATATTATATATAGTAGTATGATAATCTACTTTGAAATTGTAAGTACCTAGGAGGTGCTAAAAAATGACTGTACAACATCCAGATTTTCAGGCTGAAGTAGAGCGGTTAGCGTATACCCAAGGCTATATGCAACAAATATTAGACGAATCACAACGAGATTTAAAATCTGCTCAAGAAAATATCCGCAAATCTATGGCCGATCTTGATTACTTAGATTCGAGTTTAAGTTATTTAAATATCTTAACAAATGCCAGATTTTTTGAAATGGCACGTAATCAAAAAGAAGGTCTAGAGGCCGTTCGCAAGAAGCCCTATTTCGCTAGAATCCATTTCCAAAAAACCGGTGACCCAGAAGAATTCCTTTATATTGGGAAAACATCACTATTTCATCGTGAAACCCATGAGCCCATTATTGTTGACTGGCGCTCACCCGTAGCTAATGTTTATTATGATGGACGTCTTGGTGACATGGAGTACGATGTCCGTGGTGAAGTTCATAAAGGACATCTCTTTGCTAAAAGGCAATACAAGATCGAAAATGGCGAATTACTCGATATACGAGATATTGATCTAACAACAAATGATGAACTACTACAAGAAGCATTAGCTGGAAAAGCTGATGTCCGTCTAACTGAAATTGTTTCAACCATTCAAAAGGAACAAAATGAAATTATTCGAGCACATCTTCGTCAACCAATTATTGTGCAAGGTGCTGCTGGTAGTGGAAAAACAACCATTGCTCTACACAGAATATCCTATTTCCTTTATACAATGGGTGAACATTTTAATCCTGAGCAGCTCATGATTTTAGCACCGAATAAGTTATTTATTGATTATATAGGCGATGTTTTACCAGAGCTTGGCGTCGATAAAATATGCCAAACTACTTTTACAGACTACGTTCTTTCTGCCACTAAATTAAAGCTTAAGCTTCAAAATCCAAATGAACAATTAGAATTGCTCGTTGCTGGAGGCAGTCAGCCTACTGCCTGGATTGCTGAAATGAAAGGTTCACTTTACTATCGTGATGTCATCGAACGCTACGTACAAAAGCTGGAACAAAAGATCGCAGAGCAATTCGAAGATGTCTATATTGAAAAATACTGTATCATGCGTGCTTCCCACCTGAAGAAGCTGTTTTTATATGAATTCTCATATATGCCTATCGAAAAGCGACTTGAACATATTAAAAAGGTCTTAGCAAGCCATGTACGTCAAAAAAAACAGGCTGTTTTAGCTACACTCCATAAAAAGTATGATGAAGCATTGGGTAAAGCCTTAAATGGAATTCGAGATGATGAAAAACGGCGACGTGTTGTCACAAAATTCATTGATGAGCGTGATGAACGAATTCCTGCCATTGAAAAAGAAACGAAGACAACGGCATCAGCTTATATGCGTCGCTTTCCCAAACATAATATTAAAACACTCTATCGTACCCTTCTCACCGATGCAGAATTATTAGCAGAACTCGCCCCTGAATGGCATTACCTTGAACAGCAACAATTTTTGCAGGCACATCGTAAAGAACAATGGGCACTCGAAGATTTAGCTGCACTATACTATTTACAAGCACGTTTAAAAGGCATTGCAGATGAATGGAAGATGCGTGTTGTCTTTATCGATGAGGTCCAAGATTACAGTTTATTTCAGCTTGCTGCTTTAAAAGCAGGTCTTGATACAGATATGTTTACTATGGTCGGTGATTTAGCACAAGGTATCCATAGCTATCGCTCATTAACAGCCTGGGAGCCTGTCCAAAGCTTATTTCCTCGTGCAAGCTTCCGCACTTTGCAAAAAAGCTATCGAACAACAATTGAAATTATGGAAGTCGCGAATCAAATTCTAGCGCAAATGAATGAACAGCTACCTTTAGTAGAACCCGTTGTGCGTCACGGTAAAGTACCAAGTTTTATTCAAGCAGAGCAATTCGATGCCTTCAAAGTTAAAGAGATTTTTGAAGCTATTCGTCAAAATGGCCATCGATCCATCGCTTTAATTTGCAAAACTACTGCAGAAGCCATTACTATGCAACAGGCATTAAAAGACAATGATATTGCTTCACAACTACTAACGGAAAATGAATCTATTAATCAAGAAATGTTACTTGTTGTGCCAAGTCACTTAGCTAAGGGACTTGAATTTGATGCTGTCATTGTAGCTGCCTACGATACACCATTTTACGATACACCAATTGACCGAAAGCTACTTTATGTAGCTCTTACACGAGCCATGCACGAGCTATACTTAATCGGTCCATCCAAAAAGACATTTTTATTAGAAAATTAAAAAGTCGCTAAAAGGCGACTTTTTTCTTTGCATCATTAATTTCTTGGGGGTAATTTATAAAACTTCCCTTTGGATAAATAAGCTTTCACAACTTTCCACCATGAATTAGGGGCTTCCTTCGGAGGAGACTTCTTCTTTGGCAATGCTGGCATGCGCATGATCACGACTCCTTTCTTAAAGCTTATTAATATTATATGAAGATAGTAGGTGATTATGATAAAAAAGGGCGATGAGTTGATATTAAATACCTCTCATCACCCCTTTTTCTATTGTTTTACATAATAATCAATTTGCTGTGCTTTCATAAAGCCTGCTTTTTCATAGACAGAAAGTGCTTTTTTATTGTCTACTTCTACATCTAGCATGACAAACGCTGCACCAACCTTACTCGCATAATCCTTTGAAAAGGAAAGAAGGGCTGTCCCAATACCTTGTCCTTCACAATTTGGATGTACAGCAAGTGCAGTTACCCACTGGATTTCATTTTCCTTAGCTGTAGTCACTGTGCCAACAACTGCACCATCTCTGTAAGCAACCCAAAGCTCTCTTCCATTTGTTGATGTATTAAAAGCAATAAGCTCTTCTGATTCTTCGGGTAGATCTCCAAAAGCCTCACAATAAATAGTAATCAGTTCAGCTTGCTCTCCGTTATAGGCTTGAATATTTATATCACTTCGTAATGTAACGGGCTCTGCTTTTGTTTCTAGGGTCGTTTCTGAAAAACTATAGGTAAACCCTTTGTTTTCAATAAATGTATGCCCATAAGGGGAACCATCAATTACTACAGCTAATTGCCCCTCTGCCCCTCTTTCTTTTAGCCCTACTTGTATACCCTCAACTAAGGCAGTTCCAATACCCTTTTGTCGATATGCAGGTGTCACCACTAATGACCACTCATATGTATGAAGTCCCATTAAGTCGATAGCACTAGCAGCACCAACTAATAAATCCTTATCATCCTCATACGCTAGTACCATGAAGCCTTTATTCTCGAAAGAGCTAGCCATAGGTACATTCATAATGGTTTCATAGACTCGATAATCTTGAACTGTTGCTTCTTCACATAATAACTTTACTTCTTTCAATGTTTCTCCATCTAATGGAAAAGACACTGTCATCACTGAAATATTCATCATTTACTCCGTTCCTGTAACAGACTATTGCCCTATTGTAGCAAGAATGAAAATAAGCTGGCAACAAAATATATTAATACCCGCTATTAATCAGAATTTTACTTCAAATATTAGAAAAATAAAAGGATTTATACTATAAAAATTCAGTAAAATGACTGAAATTTACTAGAAATAATATACTAATTTTTCTAAAATAGAGATATTTATTCTTTCACAACCCATTACTTTTAAACTATCTACTGTTTCATATTTTAATAATGTTATATAATAATTATACCATTTATTCAAATTAATAACATTTTAATTCAATAAAAAAGAGCAACTTCAAATGAAATTGCTCTTTTTCCATCTATTCCTCAAGATGGTGTGAGGATGAATGCAGCATTTGTGCATAAAGACCACCTGATTCGATTAGCTTTTGCTGAGGTCCAGCCTCCACTAATTCCCCTTTTTGCATCACTAAGACCATATCGGCATTATGGACAGTATTTAAACGATGCGCGATCACAAAGCTCGTGCGCCCTTGCATTAACGTATCGAGTGCCTCTTGTATCGCCAGTTCTGTCACAGTATCGATACTGCTTGTCGCTTCATCCAATAGTAAAATTTTCGGATCAGCAATAAGTGCCCTTGCTATAGAAAGTAATTGCTTTTGGCCTTGGGAAATCTCGCGTCCATCCGCTGCAAGAATAGTATCATACCCATCCTTTAGTTTCATAATGAATTCATGTGCATTAGCTTGCTTGGCCGCTTCCTCAATCTCTGCATCACTCGCATCCAGTCTACCATATCGGATATTCTCGCGAACAGAAGCCTCAAACAAAAATGGATCCTGTAAGACAAAGGCCATTTGTGAACGAAGGGATTGTCGATCAATTTGCTGTACATTTATACCATCAAATAATACCTCTCCCTTTGAGACGTCATAAAATCTTGCAATAAGTTGAAGGATTGTCGTTTTACCAGCCCCAGTTGCACCAACAAGGGCTACCGTTTGACCAGGTTCCACTTTAAAGTCTACATTTTTTAGTGTGTACCCCTCTTCTTCTAGTTCATATTTGAAGTACACCTGCTTAAACGTTACATGTCCCAATAGCTGATGCTTTTGTGCTGACACATTTTCTGCCTCTGGTTGTTCATCAAGCAAGGAAAATACACGTTCTGCACCAGCAATGGCTGACAGTACTGTATTAAACTGGTTTGCTAAATCATTTAAAGGACGTGTAAATTGTCGTGCATATTCAGTGAATATAACAATTACCCCTATCGATACATGTCCATATAACGCAAGAACTCCTCCTACACCTGCTACAATGGTAAAGCTCATATTATTTAAGAAGTTCATAACTTTAGGAATATAACCTGAGTATGTCTGTGCCCAAAAACCAGTTCTTTTTAAGCGCAAACTTTTTTCACGAAATTCTGCTTTCATTCGCTCCTCTTGTGAAAATGCCTTCACAATCCGCTGTCCTGAAATTGTTTCTTCGATCATCCCGTTTAAGGCGCCAATAGCTACCTGCTGTTCTTTAAACAGTGGTGCTGTACGACGTGTAATCCATCGCATCGCCCAAAACATCAGTGGAATAATGATCATCGTCAGAACTGTCAGCAATGGGCTTAAACTGAGCATAATAATGACGGTTCCACCAAGCGTAAGAACACTTGAAAATACCTGAATAAAGGAACTGTTCAATGTTGAGCTGACAGCTTCAATATCATTCGTCATTCTACTCATCAATTCTCCATGCTGACGACGATCAAAGAATGCCACTGGCAGTCTTTGAAAATGAGTGAATACACTTGTCCTTAATCTATAGATCGTTTGCTGGGCGATGCCAATCATCCAATAGTTTTGTAGGAAAAGTGAAACGGCTAATAACACATAAATACCAATTAATAAGCCAATCCCTTTATCTAAGCCTGAAAGCTCGCCATGCATAACATAGTGATCAATCATTTGACCGATTACATAAGGACCAACTAAAGCTAATATGGAGCTAATCATCACTAATAAGAGCACCACAATAAGCAGTGCACGTTGTTCGTCGACAATTTTCCATAACCGCAGCAATGTACTTCTCCAATCAGCTGCACGTGGCCCCTTCTTTTTCTTCACACCCTGTTTCAGATCATCTTTTGTCAAAAGCGGTTCATAGCCAAAAGGTTTCTGGAAAAATCCCATTAATCCTCCACCTCCTGTTGAGAGATAGCTATTTTTTTATAAAGCGAGGAAGTCTCTAAAAGCTCTTCATGTGTGCCATAAGCAACTACTTTTCCAGCATCAATCAGTAAAATGCGATCTGCACCTTTAGCTGTACGTATTTTTTGTGTAACAACAAGCATCGTTGCTTTTTCTTCACTCAGTGCCGCCCACAAAGACTGTTCAGTTTTCACATCTAAAGCACTAGTACTATCATCAAGCATTAAAATATGTCCCTTTCTCAAAAGAGCTCTAGCTATAGATAACCTCTGTTTTTGCCCCCCAGATAAATTGACACCCTTTTGCCCAACCTTGGTATCATAACCATTTGGAAAATCTTCAACAGATGCATGAATTTGCGCCTGCATTGTAGCCTGTAATACAGCATCCATTTCAGCCTGTGTATCTCCCCAACGCACATTATCTGCAATACTTCCTGTAAATAACAATGACTGCTGGGGGACATAGCCAATCACTTCCCGCAACTCTTGTAAATCCCAATGTTGCACATCCTGACCTTCCACAAGTATTCTGCCTTGCGTTACTTCATAGAACCGAGGAATGAGCTGTAATAATGTTGATTTTCCTGCACCAGTTGCCCCCATGATCGCTAGTTTCTCGCCAGACTTAACTTGAAAGCTCACATCTGACAGAACAGGAACATCTCCTCCTGGATAAGTAAAACTAACATGGTCAAAGGTTAATTCTCCATATTGTGTGGCATGACCTACTTCTTCTAAAAGAGATGTATCTTCAACCTCATTTTCAACGGAAAGGATTTCTGCCATACGTTCTGCAGATGCCTTTGCACGTGCGTAGAAGATAATAATAAAAGCGAACATTGAAAATGAGCCTGTCATACGCATTGCATAATTCACAATAGCCACAATATCACCAAGTGGCGTTGTTCCTGTAGCAATTTGTTTTGTACCAAACCATAAAACTGCGAGCAGGCTCATATTCATAATGAACAAAAGAACCGGCATAATATATTCCATTATGCGTAAGGCCTTCACAGTATCAACCTTTAACCGTGATGCAACTTCATCAAAGCGTGTAGCCTCATATGCCCCTCTTAAGTAAGCCTTTACTAATCGTATCGCCTGTAAATTCTCCTGTAAAACTCTGTTTAAACGATCAACCCTCTTTTGTACACGCCCAAAATAAGTCACACCTTTTGCCACCATAAAAAGAAGAAAAATAAAAATGATCGGTGCACCAATAACTAAAAATAAAGCTAATTTCGGATTTACGACAAAAGCCATAATAATGCTTCCTATCACAGCAAGTGGCGCTCGAAGCATAATACGTAAGCTCATAAACAGCACCGTTTGTACCTGTGTAACATCATTTGTTAATCGAGTAATAAGCGATGCAGTGGAGAATTTTTGATAGGTTGCTAGCGTAAAGGATTGAATCCTATCAAACAGGGCATTTCGAAGATCATATGAAAAGCTTTGAGCTGTATGTGAAGAAAAATAAGAATTGATAACGCCCGCCAGAAAGGCAACAAAAGATAGCCCAAGTAAAACAGCCCCCCATTGCAAAACCATTCCTTGATTTTGTGCCCTTACTCCCTCGTCGATTATTTTTGCCATAATGAGTGGCTGCACAAGCTCTACAAATAACTCTAAAAGCATTAAACATAAAGCAAAAATAGCTGTCCATTTATATGGCTTTACATAGGAAAAAACTTCTTTCATATTCTTTCCCCCTTGTTGGTAGATAAAATTTAATGATAGTTAAAAACTACTAACACTATAGTATATTTATGCTTTTTCTCCTACTATAGAAAGCCAGGTTACACAAACAAGCATAACGAATACTCCTATTAATTGCCAAAAACCTAAAGAAGTACCGAAAATAATAACAGAGATCACCATTGCTGTTAATGGTTCAATACTAGAAAGAATGCTCGTTTCAACTGCCGTAATGTATTTCATACTACTTAAAAACAATATAAAAGCTACTGTTCCAAAAAATATTAAAGCAACTAATAACATTAAAATTTTAAAATCTACTAGAACAACCCATTGAGTGGACTGCTGCCAAACACGGCTTACTAAGCCCAAAGTGAAGCCACCCACCAGCATCCCCCAGCCCACTACTAAAAGCACACTCCACTCCTTCATTAAGCGTGCAGGATACAAGGTGTAAAATGCAAATGTTAAGCCTACTCCTATTCCCCACAACAAGGCTTTTGGACTAATAAGTAAACTTTCAAATGATGCATTCGTTAGTAACAGAAATAACCCTATAAGGGTACCAATAATACCTAACACTTGATATTTTGGTGGCCATTTCTTTAAACTAAGAGAGACATACGCGACAACAAATATTGGCGCTAAAAACTGTAGTAAGGTAGCAAGCACAGCATTACTTTCATTAATTGCAGCAACAAATGTAAATTGGACACCAAGCATACCTGCAATACCAAAAACTATGAGTTGCCTCCCCCATAGCTTGTGCTGCCAAATTCCAAAAATATTTTTTCCTGTTAACAATAAATATGTAAGTAGTAATATACCTGCAACCGATAAACGGATTGTTAACATAAAGGATACAGTCAAAGGTGTATGATTAAGCAACCACTCCATTAAAGGGCCAGTTGCTCCCCATAACATAGCACCCGAGACGATAAATATTATTCCTTTTAAACGTTTCATACCAATCCTGCTTCCTATATACGTACTAAAAATTGTTACTTTTCTTCAAATCATTTCTTATATTTCACTAGAAAAGTCCTATTAATTTTTACTATCAAATATTTACAAATATATTCATAATGACTAATTCCCGATTATTATCTATAATATTAGTATATATTGATTACCCAAGGAGATCGAATAATCATGAGTCATATGCATAAATCATTTACGATTGATGAACATTATTTAAATTCACTTCCTTTTCCTGCAATTATCATTAATCAAGATGGACAAGCAACAGTCTGGGGAAAGAGTGCTGAACATCTGATTGGCTTATCAGCTAATGATATTAAAGGAAATACTACTCCATCTATACACGAAAATCTACTGCGTCAGCTTCCTGTCGAAACACTTCAATCTATTTTACAAAATGAGGACAGTACGTATCTAGAAAAAATTCAAGTACACACAACTTCAAATGCAGAAATAACAACAGCTCTGCTAGCTAAACCTTTTACAGATGAGGGAGAACGTTTTATTCTATTGATTTTTATGCTCCCAGAATTAATGACGCAGGCTATCTCTCAATGCAATACCTTTGTAAACCTTAAGCAAGGTTTAGATGCAACCTTTATGACCGTTACACTCGATCACGATGGATTTATCTTGGAATGTAATAATGAATTTCTAAAAACAAGCCAATGGACACCAAAGCGTGTTATCGGCAAAACCTTTTGGCAACTGTTCCCTGATAATGAAATGAGTGAAAAAATAACACATACGATCTGGCGTAATTTAAATAATGGTCATACATGGCAAGGAGAAGTTGAAAAAATTACAAAAACGGGGCAATCCTATTGGGTGCTACTAACGGCTATCCCCCTCGTTAATCTTGAAACAAATGAACAACAGTTTATCCTAATTGAAAAGGATGTAACTAAATCAAAAACGATTCAACACCAACTTGAAAAAATTGCTTACATCGATACAGAAACTGGTTTGATGAATGCACATCGACTTGAAAAAGTAATCACCAATATGATTGACGATGAGAGACACTTTTCATTTGTTTATCTAAGTATTGATAAATTTTATACACTTAAAGAATTACATGATCAACAAATCGATCAAAGCCTTATTGTTGAATTTACAAATCGTATAAAAATGTATTTCCAAGATAGCACGATGGCTCGTATAAATGAAAATGATTTTGTTGTCATTACGCCTTTAAGTGAATGGTTTATTCAAGGCTTTTTATCTTACTTACAACAACATCCGATTTATAGCGGCAATATTGCTGTACCAATTTCTATTAGTGGTGGCATAACTAGATATCCTGAGGATCAATCAACATTCTCTCAGCTTATGAAGGCATCCATTGCTACTATTTCAACAGTCCGTGAGGCTGGCGGAGATAAAATTGTTTCTTTATCAACAGCAACACATAAAGCTTTAAATCGTAAAGCATTAATTGAAAAGCGCTTACTCCAAGCACTTGACCAAAAGAACTTGAAGGTACTCTATCAACCACAAATCGATGTGTATTCTGGAAAAGTTACTGCTGTTGAAGCACTTGTACGTTGGGAAGATGAGGTCATAGGTGTCGTAACGCCTGATGAGTTAATTCCTATCGCTGAAGAAACAGGTCTAATTAATAATATTGGGTCCTTCATGCTGGAAAAGGCATGTGAACAAGCATTACTTTGGAAAAAGGCTGGCTATGATTTAAAAGTATCTATTAACTCTTCTGTACGCGAATTCCGTGATAAGAATATGGCAAAATCTATACTTGAAATGATTACAAAAACAGGTTGTCCAGCGAACCTATTACAAATTGAGATTACTGAAAAATTTGCTTTAGAAGCTGAAGCCGCAACGTCTATTGCACAGCAAATGCGTAAGCTTGAAAACGAAGGCATTTCTTTTGTATTAGATGATTTCGGTACTGGCTACGGCTCATTTAGATATATGCAAATTTTACCAATAAGTACATTAAAAATCGATCAAACGTTTACAAATTCACTCTTGAAATCCGAAAAGAGCCAAAAGCTTATGAATGGTATGGTACAACTAGGTAAATCCATGGAATTGAAAGTGGTCGCTGAAGGTGTAGAAACAGCTGAACAAGCAGATCTATTAATCACTTACGGCTGCGATGCCATTCAGGGCTATTATATTAGTAAACCTGTTACACCTGAAGAGATTGAACTATTACTGACAAAATAACAATAATGAAGAAGGAGGCTGCGTTTATTTTGCACGCAGTCTCCTTCTATTTTTTATAAACCTTTTGTAATTTTACTTTACTGGAACGAACTGAGCGGAATATGAGTTGGATAATTACTTCTGCAAAAACTAGTCCAATAACAATAGCACCTGTAATTAAAAATGCCTTTAAGCCATATTGCAAGCCTTGTAAGTAATCATCTTCTACCACATTTCTCATTGCATTATAAGCCATGCCCCCTGGTACTAATGGTATAATTCCCCCAACAATAAAAATAATCATGGGTATTTTAAAGCGTCGGGCATATAAATGAGCAACGATGGCAATGACAAATGAGCCAAAGAAAGAAGCTTTGACAACATCCATGCCTTGCTCTGTTAGAACATAGTATATAATCCAGCCAATTACCCCAACGAGTCCGCAATGAAGTAGTGTTTTTCTAGGAACATTAAAAATAATGGCAATCCCAGCTGTCGCAAAAAAACTAACTATTAATTGTATAATAATGTCCATCATCTGCATATTATCCGCCTCCTAATATCCTAGTGTGACGGCGATTGCTGCACCAATAGCAAAGGCTGTTAAAAAGGCCTCTGCTCCCTTTGCCATCCCTGACATAAAATGACCTGCCATTAAATCACGTACAGCATTTGTAATCAAAATACCTGGTACTAGTGGCATGACGGAACTAATAATAATTTTATCAAGTTCAGTACCATAACCATACTTTACTGCAAAGAAGGCAACAAAGCCGAGGACGAGTGATGCAGTAAATTCAGAAAAAAACTTTACCCTTGTTAAATGATTAATGATTACCAGTACTAGGAAACCGAGCCCGCCTGCCAAAAAAGCTATCGGAAAATCCGACCATCCACCCTTAAACATAATAAGGAAACAACCACTAGCAAGCGCAGCTGCCAAAACTTGCAAATAAGTTGGTAAAAAATAATTTGTTTTTTGTATCGACTTTAACTCGTCATAAGCTTCTTCTAATGTTATGATTTGAGATGTGAGTCTACGAGATACTGAATTTACCAAGGCGATTTTTTGCAAATCTGTAACCCTACTGGGAATTGATGTAATTCTTGTTGGCTGTGTCTTGCCTAACGAAAAAATGATGCCCGTTGGTGTGGCATAACATTGAGCATTTGGCATATTTTGAGAATGTGCCATACGCAGCATCGTATCCTCAACACGGTATGTTTCGGCACCACTTTCAATCATAATGCGTCCTGCAAGCAACAAACAGTCAATCGTAAGTTCATTATCCGCATCTTGTAAGACCATTGCAGCTATCTGCCTCCTTCAAAAGGTTCCTTGCCAATATTAACGAACTGCCAATAAAAACTCAACTGAAAATTTTTTTCTTAAGCAATGGATTATCTTTCAATTTATTTTTACAGTTACACTAATATTACGCATGTGTTTTTTCTATTTTAGTAGGTATTTTACAACCTCTTAAATAGAAGTACAACTACAATTAATTCGCTGATTTTTGAAGAAAAAGTGATCTTAATAATTTTCCACAAAATTACATAAAAAGATTCTAGATTTGTATAACTTTTTTAATGACTGGCACGTCTGATTGTATAGAAAATAAAAAAAGAGGGGAGCGTATCCAAAACCATGCAGGAACGTAGAAAAAGACGCGGTCCAATAATTGATTTCTTATTACTTAGCCTTATTGTGACCTTAACAACTATTATACTTTTTATTATCCTTTCAAAGGATGACTTTAAGTTTCAAAAGATTAGTGCTTCAAAAGAATCCGAGACGGAATCGGTGAATAGTCATTTATCGACCGAAAGTTCTGCGTTTCCAGGCATACGTATTGTTACAGACGTTTCAAATGACAAACGAACACCATTTGCTATACATTACCCACAAACAGATAACGAGGTTTTTAATGATGCCGTATTACAATACATATCGGATTCAAAAGAAAACTATCTAACATCGATGAAGAAAAATAAAGATACAGATGCTATGGGTGAATTAAATATTAGTCTAGAAACTTTTCCGTACCGAGAGCATTACTATTCCTTTGTGCTAACAAAAATGCTATATGTAGGTGGAGCCAATCACGAGGTCTCCACAAAAACATTCTTCATTAACAACGAAACGGGCGAACAAATTACGATCCAAACGCTCTTACAAAATGATGAGAATAACTTATCTACGTTGGCTGTAAACGTCCGAAAAGATTTGCAAAAAAACCTCCAATTAAAGGATGAGCTTTTCAACGATGAACTATTAAAAGCTACCGAACCAAAATGGTCTAACTTCAATCGCTTTGCTATTGTTGATGATTCATTACAAATCTATTTCGATGAATATGAGATTGCTAGTGGAGCAGCAGGTACCCCAATAGTGAAACTACCCCTTTCGCTTATTAACCCTTTGTTAGCCTCCGAATTTCAAATCGCAATGGAAAATGTAAAACCAATTAATCCACCACCAACTGGTGATCCGAATAAAAAACGTATTGCTTTAACATTTGATGATGGTCCACATCCAAAAGTCACGGAGCAAATTTTAAATATTCTTGATAAGTATCACGCAAAGGCTACTTTCTTCATGCTCGGTAGTCGTGTACAATACTATCCTGACATCGTAAAAGATGTTCTTGCGCGCGGTCATGAAATTGGAAACCATTCGTGGAACCACCCTGTCTTAACAAAGCTTACGCAGGAACAAGTGATGAAAGAATATAACACGACTGCCACTGAAATTGAGAAGGCAATCAATCAAGGTGCCACAGTTTTTAGACCACCATACGGTGCAACTAATGACACAATTAATGCCGAGATTCCTATCCCTGTTGTGCTATGGACAATTGATACATTGGATTGGAAACATCGAAATGCACAGCAGCTATTGCCACACGTAAAAAATAATTTACACAATAATGCCATTGTCTTAATGCATGATATTCATCAATCCACTGCAGACGGACTTGACGCTGTTCTTGCCTATTTACAAGAGCAGGGCTATGAATTTGTGACTGTATCCGAGATACTGCCATATCGACAATAGTAATAAACAAAAAGTCCAATGAATTTCTCCATATTCATTGGACTTTCTTTTTGGTTGAAAAAGATGATGTCAACGGCAGAAAAAGCAACTTTGCAAGGCGAGAGGTTGACTTCTGTTCCGCCAGCGTCCTTTCCAGGGCGTCCGATGAGCCGCTTCACTCACCTACGTTCATCCAGGGTCTCATCTGTGACGCTATGAACTGCAC
>NZ_MDGU01000030.1:0-104534 GCF_001705465.1 Lysinibacillus sp. AR18-8 | reverse complement strand
TAGTCTCGTGGGCTCGGAGATGTGTATAAGAGACAGCCATTATACTCATATTGTTTCGCCCAATTAAGAATTGCTTTGTGATCTGTTCCGATAGATTTAGCAATTTCATGTGAACTTTCATTGCCTTTTATGTAACGTAAGGCTGCTTGTAGTTTTTCTTCCGATGTAAATTTAGCCATATAAAAACTGCTCCTCCAAATGTTAGATGTGTCTAACATTTGGGGAGCAGTTCATATTGGTCAGGGTTTTTATTATTGTACCATATCATCACTAGCATCTAGTAAATGTATATACTTCGGATTGCGCCCTGCAAAAGCATGTAGTTTATCACCATAGCTAGCAATTAATTGACGAACAAGATTTTCTGTATACTCTGCCCCACGATAATCATACCCTGCTTTCGCGGCAGTTGATTCAAAGTCACTCCATAACAACTCCACCCAAACCTGTGCCCGTCCAACAGACATCTGAGGATTCTTTGCAAGTAACTCTTGTGTTAGTTTCTCAATTTTTTCATCCATTTATTTGCCCACCTTTACTGGTGAAAGGATAGATACTGGTAGTGCCTCTTGGTACTTGTCTCCGCCTAAACGATGACCCCAAGCAAAGCGTCCCTTCAAATAATCTACTTGGAAAAACTCATTATCTGAACCATCAATACGATACATTTCTCCTGGAACGATTGTATCAAGATCCACTAAATAAGCCGCAGCCATTAAAGCTTTGCGTTCATAAACAGCAAACTCATTGATGATCCCTAGCTGTTCTGCCTTTCGAGCTTTCTCTTTTAGAAAAGCAATTTCCTCTCGCAATTCATGTTCAGACATAGCTGCATAATTTTTTTCATTCATTCTTCATTCTCCTTCTCTTCTATAAAACGATCTATTACTTCTATAGGAAAACCCTTTTGATAGAGCGCCTGTTTAACCTTCATTTTTAGCTCATAACCAGTATACTTCGATACGTACTTTTTCCAAACTTTTTCGCCTTGAGCATCAAGTAGTTGCTGCCAGTTGTCATCATCCTGCCCTATCTCAACTTGGCTAAGCACCTCTTCAACAATCGAGAAAGCATACCCTTTTCTTAATAAGTAATCCTGAATTTTGGTCTTAATCTGTGTTGGGGTCTTCTTGCTTTCCGCTCGAACAATTTTCTCTGCCAGTTGCTTCGCCAGTTTTACTTGTTCCTCAAAACTATATGTAGCAAGCACCTCATCCTGCAAGTTTTTCTCAATGCCTTTTTTGATCATGTCTTGTCTAATGGCTCTTGGTCCTTTTTTCATAGTAGCTTTCTTTGTATCAAGCAGAGCCTTTGAAAAGTTTTCATCATTAATAAAGCCATAGGATTTTAACTTTTGGATTGCCTCTAACACTACAGCTTCTCCAAATTCTAAGTTGAGCAGTTTTTTCTTAACCTCATGCTCACTTCGCATTTGATATGAAAGGAAGTTTAACCCCTTATTAAATGCCTTACGTATCTCATCTTCATAGGCAATCTCTTGAATTTCGAATTCATCGAGCACTTTTCCCTTTGTTAAACCAAATTGAATGAGAATGGCTTCATCAACCGGAAAAGCATACTCTTCATTTAAATAGATATTATAGCGTTCAGGATTGTTTTTTTGACGTGCAATTTTCGTAATCATACGCATAGCAAACACCTCACTATTATCATTATAGCATTTCTTTATGGGGGATCTGACTGTTAGCACGGTTAATTTCCCTATGTTCGCGGGCATTCTTTTCCCTTCCACAGGTAAACTTCCTTCTCTGCAATTAATGCCTAAAGATGTTTACTTTTTGGTTACATGATAAACTTAAAAGTAAGCGTTTTATTCGAGAAAAGAGGTGCTTGTTATGAAAATAGTGATTGCAGGTGGCACTGGCTTTGTTGGAAATGCTCTTATACAGCTATTGCAGCACAACGGACACGACATTTTTGTCTTAACGCGTCATAAGTCAAAGCTAGAAAATGGCGTTCACTATGTTCAATGGCTACATCAGCATGAGCAAGCTTTGGAAATCTTTGAAGGTGTAGATGCCTTTGTGAATTTAGCAGGTGTTTCATTAAATAATGGTCGTTGGACAAAAAAGCAAAAGAAAGCTATCTATTGGAGCAGAATGAATGCCACATTAGAGATTATACGTATAATGGACATGCTCACGATAAAACCAAAAGTCCTTGTCAATGCTAGTGCAGTTGGTATATACCCAACTTCCACACAAGCCATCTATGATGAAGATTTTACGGATTACGCAACTGATTTTTTAGGCTCTACAGTCCACGATTGGGAGCGACATGCGAAACGAGCAGAAGCATTAGGTATTCGTGTGGCTCTTGCACGTTTTGGTGTCATTTTAGGTAGAAAAAGTGGCGCACTTCCACCAATGCTATTGCCCTATCAAATGCATATAGGTGGAACGATCGGCTCTGGAGAGCAATGGCTTTCATGGGTACATATTGAAGATGTAGCACGTGCTATTTATTTTGCTATTACAAATGAAAATATTCATGGACCATTTAATATAACAGCCCCGCATCCTATGAGAATGAAGGAATTTGGTCAAACGATTGCCGAAGTCATGGGCAGACGTCATTGGCTGCCTGTTCCTAGCTTTGCGATGCGTTTAGCTCTCGGCGAACAAAGCACACTTGTTTTAGAAGGACAACAAGTGCTACCAACCCTATTAGAACAACAACATTTTATATTTAAATACCCTTATTTAAAGCAAGCACTTGAAAATTTGGTAAAGGCTCAAAATTAGAAAAAATTAAGTTGGATAATTTTTTTAGTAATTACGCATTCTAATGAAAAAGAAAGGATGCGTTTTTATGTGGAAACAACATATTGTTGGTGCGGTAATTGCTACTTTTATTATTGCCGCAGGAATTAGCTTTAATCCATTTTTTGCTGCTGGTTCTGATGAACACCATTGGGGCTTTAAACGTGCTAAAAACGGTGAGCAGGCAGAGGCAGGAGCACAGCTCGATCAGTTACTTGACAAATATGGTGCGATTTATAAAGGGAAGGCAGATAAAAAAATTGCCTATTTAACATTTGATAATGGCTATGAAAACGGCTTTACTGAAAGTATTTTGGATACATTGAAAAAAGAAAATGTACCTGCTACTTTCTTTTTAACAGGCCATTACTTAGACAGTGCAAGCGACTTAGTGAAACGCATGGTGAAGGATGGTCATACTATCGGGAATCACTCCTATGGTCACCCTAATATGGCTCGACTTTCACCAGATGGCATGCGTGCAGAATGGCAAAAGTTCGATGGCAAGTTACGTGAATTGACAGGCATCGATCGTACAACATATGCTCGTCCACCTGAAGGAATTTTTAATGCAAAAGTGCTAGAGGTGGGCAATGCAGAAGGTTATCGTCATATTTTCTGGTCTGTGGCCTTTAAGGATTGGATGAAGGATGAGCGTCGTGGTGCAGATTATGCTTATAATGCACTTATGGAACAACTGCATCCTGGTGCCGTTATTTTAATGCATACCGTAGCACAGGATAATGCCGAAGCATTACCAATGTTTATTGCAGAAGCTAAAAAGCAAGGTTATACATTTTTATCGCTTGACGATTTAGTATTAGAATATGAAGATTTCCCTGTTGCTTTGCAATCGCCTGCTCCTTCGCTATAATGGGGAGATGACAATATAGAGCAGGGACGTGGAACGTTTGACGCAGCAAACAACAATGACCGTGGGACAAAAATTCCCACTAACAATAAAAAGGCTAGGCATTAATGGTGAAGGTGTAGGTTTTTATAAACGTAATGTGATATTTGTAAAAGGAGCCATTCCTGGTGAAGAGATCACAGCTCAAGTAACAAAAACACAACGTAATTTTGCTGAAGCAGAGATATTAGCCATTCGTAAAGCTTCAAAACATCGTCAGGAAGCACCTTGCCCAGTGTACAATGAGTGCGGGGGCTGCCAGCTTCAGCATATGACCTATGAAAAACAGCTAATAGAAAAGCGAGACATTGTTATACAAGCATTAGAGCGTTATGCCAAACCTTTACTCGAAACAATTGAAGTGAGAAAAACACTTGGCATGGATGATCCTTGGCATTATCGTAATAAAAGCCAATTCCAAGTACGTAAAGAAGGCAAGCGTGTTTACGCAGGTTTATTTGCTGAAGGAAGTAATAAGCTGTTAAACATTAATGATTGCCTTGTTCAGCACCCAATTACTTCCAAAATCACCGTTGCCACTCGAAAAATTTTGCAAAAGCTAAATATCACTATTTACGATGGTCGTACGCTAGATGGTTTAGTGCGTACGATTGTTGTACGTACAGGTATTCGTACCGGGGAGACACAAGTCGTTCTTGTCACAACAAGGAAAGAAATCCCTCATTTAGCTGAATTGATTACACGTATTAAAAAAATTGATCCGAGTATTGTATCCATTGCACAAAATATTAACCGTGAAAAAACATCGTTAATCTTCGGTGATGAAACTGTTGTTCTTGATGGCAAAGAAACCATTCATGAAGAGCTTGGCGAATTGGCCTTTGATTTATCTGCCCGCGCCTTCTTCCAACTAAATCCAAAGCAAACAGTTCATCTTTATGATGAAATTAAAAAGGCTGCTGCTTTAACGGGAAAAGAAACAGTGGTTGATGCATACTGTGGCGTTGGCACAATTGGATTATGGTTAGCGGATAAAGCGAAGGAAGTTCGTGGAATGGATATCATTCCTGAAAGCATTCAGGATGCTCGTAAAAATGCTCGAAATCATGGCTTCAAGCATACGAAATATGCAGTCGGTACAGCGGAAAGTGTTCTAGCGAAATGGCGTAAGGAAGGATTTACTCCTGATGTAATTACGGTAGATCCACCACGTACAGGACTAGCACCTGAATTTATTCGAACAGTCCTTAAACTAAAACCTAAACGTTTTGTTTATACCTCCTGTAACCCATCCACTTTGGCAAAGGACTTACAACAATTATCTAAGCTTTATCATGTTGAGTATATTCAGCCTGTGGATATGTTCGCACAAACGGCGCAGGTGGAATGCGTTGCAAAACTTGTTTTAAAAAACAAATAGTATGAAAAGGACGTTTCCCTAGGAGACGTCCTTTTTCTAATGCACAGCACAAGCTGCCTGGTGGATGATGGATGGTCCAGAAAAGTCGATACCTTAACCAATAACCCAGGATTTAAATGATTATTAAATGTTAAATTTTCAGCTTTTATTCAAAGAACTTTAAAACGTAAGATTTGTACTTTCACCTTTTACCTTTGAGCTTTCAAATCAGTTTAGTTGAAAATTACCATTGGAGTAAGGCATGTTTTACGTTTTAACTCGCACACATGCCTTGAAGCGCGAGCGACTTTTCGTTTTCCATTTTCGCTAGGACATGCAAATCTTTTTAAACTTGTACTTCAATAAAGGTTGTGGCATTCGACTCTGATAAGACAGCGTCCACCTCTGATTCAAATTCTTCAATCCGATTGCTCAATTTCTCAATTTGTTGTTTAACATTTAGGGGATCAATGATTTCAAACTCATTTCTTTTCATAAATGTTTCGGTATGTAATTTGACTTCCTCTGGTGATTGTTTATCTTTATTGCCCAATATGTTAATTAAATAGGTTTCCAGCTTTGCAGGTAATGCATCATTTTCTTTGGCAACCGTATTGATAGCTGAACGATGCTGATGCTGTATAACTTCTAGCAAATTCTTTTCGTATTGAATGGATTGTTTCCGTTCAATTGCCTCCGCTACAGTCATTTCCTCTTTGCCCACCAACACCTTTGTGTTTGCATTGGACTGCACAACTAGTGCTTTTATTTTATTTCGATAGGAAATTAAACCTAGCACTTTATCATAGGATGCTTGCATTTGTTTTTCATATTCAGGAATGTCTACACCATTAATTTTACGATTGCTTTTTCGATTAGCTACGACTGCACTAACCTCATTTGTTGCTGCTTCAATTCGCAGAGTCAGCATTTTTAATTCTGTTAAAGCACGGTGGATAGATAGTTTTTTCATTTCTGCCATGTAAAAACCTCCTTTTTAAGCAAGTGTTCTTTTATTATAAATAGAAAGATGGATAATGTCCAAAAATACCCATTTTCTTTTTTATTGCTTTCATTAGAACATGTCTGTATAATAATTTTCTAGGTGCCAAACCTATGTAACTTGGACGGAACATCCTTGTTACGCAAAAAACGCCATAACAGCACGGATTTGCTGGGCGTTTTTTGTTTTTTGAGCGGGAGATGAGCCCCGCTCTTTTTATTTTGCCATCGTTGGTTGTTGATGCTTGCGGCGTCCAAATATAAATAAAACGATTGCAACGGCTAGCAAAAGCAAAGCCACAAGTAAAAGAAAGCTATAATTTTTTACATATTCTAAATAAACTCCACCTAAAAATGGACCTGTTAAGCTACCAATACTTAAAGCAATTCCGCAAAGTAAATTCCCCGTAGGCAGTAGCTCCTTTGGTGTCAAATCAGCCATAAATGTAATCCCTAAAGAAAACATCGAGCCAACCAGCGTACCCGTTAAGAAAAATGCGACAGCCACAGCGAATTGTGAATGCTCTAAAAAGCTTGCAATTGCAAAAATAATTGCGCCACCAAATGACCCAATCATCAAAATATTCCTTCTCCCTACTTTATCTCCTAGTGCACCAAGCGGTACTTGCGTTAAAATACCACCAAATGTAAACACAGATAAAATGATAGGAATCATGCCGACTTCAAAGCCCTTGCGTAGTGCATAGACAGGAAACAAGGCATTTAGTGAAGACTCCAGAAAACCATAAACAAATGGACCTAAAAAGGCAATCCACCCAAATACAATAGCCATTTTATACCGTTGCCATCCTCTGGCATTTAAATCACCTGTTAAACGCTCAGGCTTTTCATTTTGTAAGAGAAATACAAAGGACCATGCAAAGAGGCACATTATTGAAGATACGATAAACGGTAGCGCTTCAGCAATTTCAATGAGCTTCACCATAAGTGGCCCAACAGCAAAACCTATGCTAAATGATAAGCCATAAATGGCCATCCCCTTCCCTAAGCTTTTATGATCTGCAGTACTAGTAATCCATGTTTGTGTGGCATAATGCAAGGCATGATCGCCTACGCCAATTAATAAACGAAGGACAAACCAAAAGGTCACACTTTTCCATAGAGGAAATGCAAGTAAAGACGCAAAAACTAGTGCTCCACCAATTAAAATAATCGGTTTATAGCCCCACCTGCGTAAGGGCTGCTCGATAAATGGTGAAATCAGTAATGTTCCTATGTATAAGCCTGTTGCATTCAAACCATTCAATGCAGAGGATACCCCATCACGTTCAAATATTATCGAAATAAGCGGTAATAGCATCCCTTGTGAAAAGCCTGATATGGATACAATTACTACTAAAATGGTAAATCTTTTTTTGCTGTAATCTGAGAAGTACGTCATTTTCCCCTCCACTATCTAGTCATTCTTCCAAAGAACAGCATACCAAAAAGCCTTAGCGCTCACCACATGTGATTTTACGCTAAGGCTTAACTAATACTTATCCTCATTTAATTGTATAAACACGATTTTCGGCTTTTGAATATTACCGATTACTTGTTTAAACTCCCTCCTTTTCGAGTTAGCGTTGCAGATGACTTTTTCCAATCAGCTCCTTTACTTTATCTTAAAACAACTTTAACATACATCCTCAATATTGTAAATATTCTGTTTATTGTTTTTTAAAATTAATCTCTTAGTCCTAGGTGTTTCCCTAAACATTGAAATTTAAGCTCAAATCGGCTACGATGAAAGGGATGAAATGAGGTGTACGAATGTCAAAGCCAATCACTGATAAAGAGCAACAAGTAACCTATTTAAAAGAGCGTCTGGAGATGTTTTTAGAAGTATTAGATGCCCTTGATCCTGAAACAGCTGAGTTAGAAGATATTGATCGCTTAATCCAAATGATGGATGATTTAGAGGACAAAATGGAGCAATTTCATGCTCGTGAACAATAATGAATAAAAAACAAGCGAGCATCGTGTGCTCGCTTGTTTTTTAATGGCAATCCCAATTATAAAGTACCTTGCTAAAATCTTTATTCATTAACTCTTCCTCTGTGATAAAGAAATTGCCAACGCCACAATCGCCCCAAAGAATATTGTCGCCGACACTATCAATCTGTAACAGCAAAATGATTGAATCTTTATAATCACCATATGCTCGAGGATCCTCTTGCGTAAAGAATGGATACCCTCCAATTTTATGACCATCACCAGTCATAGCATCATAGAAGCTGTCTTCTAATGCTTCGTCATCCTCCAAAGCTGTTAAGATGCTAGCATACTTTTCATTGCTTCTAAAATCATCAATCGACATCGGCTCAACGCCTGTAATAAAGGATAATGCCATTTCACGCTCGACAGGAAAATATAATTCCTCATCATCTATTTCTATAAAAGAAAAGTCTTGAATAAGCTGTGCTTCATCTTGCATAACTTGTTCATGAAATATTACACGAAAGCCTTCTTGATTTTGTCCATTATCAAAATCCATTCCTAAAACATCGTCATAACCATCAATATAAAACTGCAATATTCCCTCTTCTGGGAAATTGGGTAAATGCATAGGAACCTCTGCAAAGTTAATTTGAGCTAATAGCTTTAACGGTTGTCCCTTCATGTTTTTTGGATAGTCCATTCCCAATGGGAAATAAGGATCTCCTGCAAACTTACTTTGAAATAAAGTTGTTTTACTTATTTCCGTATTAACCAATACAACAGGCTTCATTGTCCCTTCTATTAATGGTCTATATTGCTCGAATGCTTCGGGTAATTCAAGTAAAGTTTTAGCAGTCATGCAAGTTCCTCCTAATATTGGATTTATTCTATTTTAGAACAAACGTTCTATAAAATCAATACTCTTCTTCTATATTATTAAAATATGCTTTAATTTAGCGGTCTCAGATAAGGACTCTTTTTTTCATTAGTTGAAAAGAGTATAATGTAACGTGGAAATAATCAATTTTTCTATGGGGGGCAATACCAATGAATCTACAAAATTTGGAGAAGAGTCTTTACGATTTAATTACTGAAACATCTACGAATTTACCTAAGGATGTACGTCGTGCTATTAAAAAAGCAAAAGAAGCTGAGAATGCTGGTACTCGTGCAGCAATGAGCTTAGACACAATTGCAAATAATATTATTATGGCAGAAGATAACGTGTCACCAATTTGTCAGGATACAGGGCTACCAACTTTCAAAATTTATACTCCTGTTGGCGTAAACCAATTAGAAATTAAAGCTGCAATCAAAAAAGCAATCAACGATACAACTGCAGATGCTAAATTACGTCCTAATGCGGTGGATTCATTATCTGGTGCAAACAGTGGTAATAATCTTGGTGATGGTTTGCCAGTAATGAAATTTGAGCAATGGGAAAAAGATTACATTACAATTAAGTTAATTCTCAAAGGTGGCGGCTGTGAAAATAAAAACATTCAATACAGTCTACCATGTGAATTAGAAGGTCTTGGTCGTGCAGGGCGTGACTTAGATGGTATTCGTAAATGTATTTTACACTCTGTATACCAAGCACAAGGTCAAGGGTGTTCTGCTGGTTTCATTGGTGTAGGTATTGGTGGAGACCGTTCTTCGGGCTATGATTTAGCAAAAGAGCAATTATTCCGCCATGTTGAAGATACAAATCCAAATGCAGATCTTGCTAAGTTAGAAGAGTATGTTGTTAAAACGGCTAACACATTTGGTATCGGTACAATGGGCTTTGGTGGTGAAGCAACATTATTAGGCTGTAAAATTGGCGTAATGCATCGTATACCTGCCTCTTTCTATGTATCAGTAGCATATAATTGTTGGGCTTACCGACGTATGGCTGTGGACATCGATCCTCAAACTGGCGAAATTTTGAATTGGCACTATCAAGAAGGTGAAAAAATTACCTTCAAAGAGAATGAAGTAGCTGCTACAACAGAAGATACAACTACAGATGTAGTAGAACTTACTGCGCCAATTACTGAAGAACAAATTCGTTCATTAAAAGTTGGAGATGTCGTTTCTATTACTGGTCGTATGTATACTGGCCGTGACGCAATCCACCATCATTTAATGAGCCACGATGCACCAGTTGATTTAAATGGACAAGTTATTTATCACTGCGGACCTGTAATGGCTAAGGATGAAGAAGGCAATTGGACAGTGAAAGCTGCTGGCCCAACTACTTCAATTCGTGAGGAGCCTTATCAAGGCGATATCATGAAAAAATTCGGTATCCGTGCTGTTATTGGTAAAGGTGGAATGGGACCAAAAACATTAAAAGCGCTTAATGAGCATGGTGGCGTTTACTTGAATGCAATTGGTGGAGCAGCACAATACTATGCGGACTGTATTAAAGGCGTTGATGGTGTTGATTTAATGGAATTCGGTATTCCTGAAGCTATGTGGCACTTAAATGTTGAAAAATTTACAGCAGTTGTAACAATGGATTCACATGGTAACTCACTACATGCAGATGTGGATAAATCATCATTAGAAAAACTTGCTCTGCATGCAGAAAGAGTCTTCTAATTAAATAATAGATAGCAGTAGTAACTCATTTTATTGCACAATTTTGTAAGGCACAGAATATTCCTAGTGAATAGACTGTGCCTTTTTCAATCCTTTCGCAAATTGTTTAAAAATCTCCATCAAACTTCCTACTTTATTTTTATAAATTCCTTTGTTATAATAATTCTAAACAAAAGAGATGGTAATTGAAATCCATTTTCAATTGAATAGCTCAAAATAACGCTAATTTATAAAGGTTTTGATATTGATTTTCATTATCAGGAGGGATAAAGATGGAATACTCTAATCGAGAAAACATAAACATAATTGAGAAAATAAAAGAACATGCAGAATTAATTGCTGCATTAATGGCTGGAATTTTCATCTTACTAGCATGGCGTTTAGACACAAGTGGACAAACAACAGCTTCTGTTCTACTATATTTAATTGCCTTTTGTGTAGGTGGTTTCGCGAAAGCAAAAGAAGGCATTGAAGAAACCATAGAAGAGCGAAAGCTAAATGTTGAGCTGTTGATGGTATTAGCTGCAATTGGCTCAGCTGCAATTGGCTATTGGACAGAGGGGGCCATCCTAATATTTATTTTTGCAGTAAGTGGTGCACTTGAAACTTATGCGATGAATAAAAGTCATCGCGAAATATCTGCACTTATGAATTTACAGCCAGAAGAAGCTTGGTTAGTGCGTGGCGGATTTGAGCCTATGAAAGTATCAGTTTCCACATTACAAATCGGGGATCATTTATTGATTAAACCGGGTGAACGAATTCCAGCAGACGGCATTATTTTTAAAGGCCAATCTTCTATTGATGAGTCAGCTATTAGCGGTGAGCCACTGCCAATCTCAAAAAGTGAAGGAGACGAAGTTTTTGCAGGCACGGTCAACTTAAATGGTGCTATTACTATGGAAATGACAAAGGCGAATTCAGAGACCCTTTTCCAAAAAATTATACAGCTCGTTCAAAGTGCCCAAAGTGAAAAATCTCCCTCTCAACAATTCATCGAAAAGTTTGAAGGGACTTATGTAAAATTTGTTTTACTTGGTGTTGCCATTATGATGGTTCTTCCCCACTTCTTACTCGGCTGGGACTGGACAACAACCTTTTACCGAGCAATGGTGTTATTAGTGGTTGCTTCACCTTGTGCACTCGTTGCCTCCATTATGCCTGCAACACTCGCTACTATATCAAATGGTGCAAAAAATGGTGTGCTATTTAAAGGTGGTTTACATTTAGAGCATCTTAGTGTGTTACGTGCATTGGCGGTCGATAAAACAGGTACTTTAACGCAAGGAAAACCAGTTGTTACAGATTTTATTGTCCGTGATGGAGTAGAACGTGAGACGGCTCTAGCAATTCTTGCAGGAATTGAATCTCAATCCAATCATCCCCTTGCCCAAGCGATTACCTCCTATGCTAAGGCTGAAGGAATCGACATACTGCCACAAGCAACAATTGAAGATATTCCTGGCTGGGGTATTAAAGGAACGATTCAAAACGAGGAGTATCAAGTAGGCAAACCAGAGTTTGTTGATGTACAACTTGCTAACAGTTTTGCAAATGCTGCTGTAACTAAACTTACAGAAGAGGGAAAAACAGTTATTTTCATTCGCGATCAACATGGTATTGTTGCATTAACAGCATTAAAAGATACTGTGCGCTCTGAAGCTAAGAAAGCTGTTACATTATTAAAAGAGCTTGGTATTCAAGTGGTGATGCTTACAGGTGACAATGAAAAAACAGCGAAAGTTATCGCGAAGGAGGCTGGCGTTACTGAATACGTCGCAGAATGTCTGCCAGAAACGAAGGTAACTGAAATGAAACGCCTACTTACACAGCATCAATTTGTTGGCATGGTCGGCGACGGTATTAATGATGCCCCTGCATTGGCTACCGCAACTACTGGCATCGCTATGGGTGAAGGCACAGACGTGGCACTTGAAACAGCGGATGTCGTGCTAATGAAAAATGACTTATCAAAAATCGCCTATGCTGTTCGTTTATCACGTAAAATGCAACGTATTGTGAAACAAAATATTTTCTTTTCTATCGGGGTTATTATCTTTTTAATCGCTTCTAACTTTTTACAAGTTGTCGACTTGCCATTAGGCGTAATCGGGCATGAAGGGAGTACAATTCTAGTTATTCTAAATGGTTTACGTATGCTCAATAAAAATGTTTAACATCAAATAAGCCTCAGCATAATTGAGTCCAGCTTGCTTGAAGCTACTCTTCCTGTGACATGCGCTGAGGCTTTCATTGAATAATTGATGCATTTAATCAGGTAAAATCAGGTAAAATAGCCTCGCTACTCTTTAGGAGTTTAGCGAGGCTCTTGTTAATGAATGATCATTTCCTTATCGACGAATTTCCTTTTGAAGTGCTCTTTTCTGCATTGTAGCATTTAATACGCCACCAAAGATTAAAATGATTCCCGTAAAATATAACCAGAGCATTAAAATAATGACGCCACCAATACTACCGTATGTAGCAGAATAATTTGCAAAATTATTAATATAAAAAGAGAAACCGTATGTGACTGCTAACCAAGCAAGCGTGGCAAATAACGCTCCTGGCCATACGCCCATTATTTTCAAACGAGGACTTGTATTTGGCACAAACCAGTAGATGCCCATTAATACGATGAAAATCAATAATGGCGGGATTGACCATCTTAATCTATGCCAAACTGATTCAAATTGCTCCTCTATTCCGACGATTGAGAATAGGAAATGTCCAATTTGCTGACCAAAGACCGGTAATAAGAGCGCAACGGCAATAACAATAACGAGAGCGATTGTAAAAACAAGTGATAAACCCCTATCTAATATGCCTGCTCTCCCTTCTGTATCGTAGGCTTTATTTAAAGCACGAAGTAATGCATTAATGCCTTTAGATGCAGACCAAATAGTACCTAAAACCCCAATGGACAGTAAACTACTGTTGCGATTTGTTAAAATCTCATTCAGTGTATTTTCAATCAGCTTATACACTTCATCAGGTAAGATATTCACTAAAAATGAATAGACCTGAGTGGTTTCTAAGTTAAGATATGGTAATAGTGTCACCAAGAAAATAAGTAAGGGGAAGAACGATAGTAAAAAGAAATAAGCCAATTGTGCAGCAAGCGCAGATATTTCAACTCGCTTGAGCCGACCTATTAAATCTTGGATAAAGCCTTTGGATGTCATAATATCAATCGCTCCCTCCTCTGGAGAAACAAACGATTTTACAAACCCAAAAGCGTTATGCAATGTTGCTTTATTCTTTTCCATACAATTCCTCCTAAAACGACCTTTACTCCTTATGAGGTAAAGTAAAGGCTGATTTCGTATCTTCAATCATTCCCTGTATAGTGGAAGGTAAATCCTTAAATTCATCCACCTTTTCAGCAATTGTGTTGACATTATCTGACACACTTTCACAAAGCACCTTTGCCGCGAGTACTTTTTCCTCTACCAAAACCTGCAATTCTTCTCGATTTGCTGCATAGTATGAGATGGCTTCCTTCATCTTTTTTGTTGAGGCAATTGTTTTTTCTCGTGTAGTACGATCTAACATACTTAATGCTGCTCCTACTGCTGCTCCTGCTACAATAGATGCTAATAATTTACTTTGACCCATATTAAAACCCCCTGCTTGTATAGTTGCATATTCCCTATTATTTCATAAATAAACAGTCTTCTGCACTTATTCTACCCAATAACAGTCTATTTTTAAAGCAATGCCCAAATACGGAGTTGACATTTTTTTTATTCAATGAAATGATATGTGCGAGGATGACGAAAGGTAGGGTAAAAAATGGATTTATCAGTTCCATCTAAAGAAAACGTTATGTATATGGTTGATCAAATGAAGGACAAGCTTCGTATGGTGAATGTCGATGCAATGAAATCAGAAAACTTCGATGAAGCAAATTATGAAGATTTAGTGTATCTATATGAAATGGTTATGAAGAGAGAAACTTTTAGTCCAAGCGAAATGCAAGCGATTGTTGCTGAATTAGGATCTTTACGTAAATAGGTAAAACAAAAAGCTATTAGCTCAAGACATTTGTCTGCTGCTAATAGCTCTTTATTACTGTGTACTCTAAGTTTCTGAACCATCCTCAGTAACTAATGGTTGAATTAATACTTCTACACGACGATTCTTTGCGCGTCCTTCGGCTGTGTCATTTGGTGCAATTGCACGATACTCACCGTTTCCTTTTGCACTAAAGCGCGTAGGATCTAATTTATCATTACTTTCAATAAGCAGTTCTAAAAATTTAGTTGCACGCATTACAGATAACTGAAAATTTGATGTAAAATTCGGACCTGCTGGCACATTATCTGTATGACCTGTGATGACAATATTTCGAGCTGGATCAGATTCCAGCATAGTTGATAGCTCTTTGGCAATAGGGACATACTCAGGTTTAACTGTTGCCTGCCCTGGGTCAAATAAAATACTATCGCGGATTGTCACTAGTAATCCCTCATCCGTCATTTCTGTGGCAAATTGACCTTCCATTTCATTGACTGCAATAAAATTATCCACACTATCTTTTATTTCAGCTAACTCCTGTTGATCCTTTAAATAGGCAGAGTTTTGCTGTGGCGTTTGGTCGCTATCCGCATTCGGAGTAGGGACTGGTGCAGGTTGCTCTAGAAAACTAGTTCCACCATCAAAGACTTGACTAAAAACTGCCGACATTCTTTCTAGCTTTTCTTGATCGACTGAACTTGAGGCAAACAAAATAATGAACACGGCTAGCAGCAAAGTTAAAATATCTGCGTATGGCACTAACCAAGATTCATCAATATGTTCATCATGCTTTTTCTTCTTAGCTTTCTTTGCCAAGGCCACCCGCCCCGCTTTCACCAGAAATTTGACGACGTTCTTCCATCGTTAAGTATGATGATAGTTTCTGTTCAATTACACGTGGAGCCTCCCCTTCTAATACTGAAAGGATACCCTCAATCATCATTCTCTTTTGTTTTACCTCTAAAGCAGATTTACGTTTTAGCTTGTTCGCAAATGGATGCCATAAAACATACCCTGTAAAGATACCGAGTAATGTAGCCATGAAGGCAGCTGAGATAGCATGTCCTAGCTTTTCGATATCATTCATATCAGCCAATGCGGCGATTAACCCTACTACTGCACCAAGAACCCCTAAAGTAGGTGCATATGTACCTGCTTGTGTAAAAATAGCTGCTCCACTAGTATGTCGCTCTTCCATCGCTTCTACTTCTTCTGTTAAGACATCACGTATGTAATCAGCATTTTGACCATCAATTGCTAATGTAAGGCCATTTTTCAAAAATGGATCTTCAATCTCTGAGGCCTTACTTTCAAGTGCTAATAGCCCTTCGCGACGAGCTAAGTCAGCCCATTGTGAAAACATTTTAATAATCTCTATATCATTTGCTAATTTTGTTTCTTTAAAAAGAATCTTAAATAGCTTCGGCACACGCTTTAACTCCTGCATAGGAAAGGCAATTGTTACTGCGGAAATAGTACCAAAAATGATAATTAGGATAGCTGCAGGGTTATAAAATGCAGATAAACTTACACCCTTCATTACCATCCCTGTTAATAGTGCTACTAAAGCAAGTATTAACCCTATAATCGACGACTTATCCATTCTAGAACCTCCAAATCTACTATCTAATGTTATTTCGTCTTTTTTTCCATATTTTAAATATATATATTCCTAGTATAAATGTATTTCATATATTTTTCGATGTAATTAATGCTTTTTATTCACATTTCGACCATTTTTGATTATATTGAATTAAGAATATTACACTTAACTGTCTTAAATTGAAAGGGGATATGATTTTGTTATTATCGTTTGACACAAAATTACTAAAATATGCCGAGTTAGCGGTGAAAGTAGGAGTAAATATCCAAAAAGATCAGTATCTTTATATAAGCTGTTCGACTGATAACCTAAAACTCGCACAAATAATTACTAAAATTGCCTATAAAAATGGTGCTAAACAAGTTTTTGTCGATATATCCGATGATGAACTTGTACGTGCTCGCTATGAAGGGGCACCAAAAGACTCATTTGATTTCTTCCCACCTTGGAAAGTGAAGGAACGTGAATGGTTAGCTGAACATGGTGCTGCTTTCTTAAGCATTAGCTCACAAAATCCCGATTTATTAAAAGGTATTGAGCGTGATAGAATCATGGCATTCCAAAAAGCATCTGGCCAAGCACTTGCCAACTATTATCAATGGTTACAAGCAGATAAGTTTAGCTGGTCTGTTATTGCTGCTCCATCTAAAGCTTGGGCAGCAAAGGTCTTTCCTCACCTTCCAGAAGAACAGCAAATGGATGCATTATGGGAAGCTATCTTTGCAGCCACACGTATAGACGTTGAAAATCCTGTTGAAGCTTGGCATACACATGATCAGGAATTACATAGCAAAGCTGATTATTTAAATGCAAAGCAATTTAAGTCACTGCACTATACTGCACCAGGCACAGATCTAACAATTGAGCTGCCTCCACACCATGTGTGGACAGGGGGTAGTAGTATAAGTACACAAGGCCAAACATTTATGGCCAATATGCCTACTGAAGAGATTTTTACAGCACCGTTAAAAACAGGTGTTAATGGTTATGTATCAAGCACTAAGCCTTTAAGCTATGGCGGCAATATTATAGATAATTTCACACTAACATTTAAAGATGGTCGAATCATTGACGTCAAGGCAGAGCAAGGCCAAGAAATTTTAGCTTCTCTTATTGAAACAGATGAAGGTGCTCATTACCTTGGTGAAATAGCATTAGTACCACATCAATCACCTATTTCACAATCCGACCTATTATTTTACAATACATTGTTTGATGAAAATGCATCCAATCATTTTGCCATTGGTAGTGCATATGCTTTTTGCATTGAGGGCGGCAAAGAAATGACTTCTGAGGAACTAAGCGCGCATGGTCTTAATCAAAGCTTGACACATGTAGACTTTATGATTGGCTCTACCAAAATGAATATAGATGGAATAACACATGATGATCAAATAGACCCAATATTCCGTGATGGAAATTGGGCATTCTAAATAATCCATTCCTACTAATAGTATTCTAGGCTAAGTATGTTAAGGTTGTCATAAATTATCCTTAGATTTTCCTAGTAACCTATTGTATAATTGTTTTAGGGAATTTTAGTAGATCATTTAAGTAGAGAGGAGCTCTAATAATGTTCATTACAACTGTTCTTGGCTTTTCAGCAGTTTTATTAATTTCAACGGGATTCTTCATCCACTACCTACAAGTTGGTTTAGATAGCAAGTCTTCAGTAACTGTAGATCCAAAGCCAAACGAAAAATTTTAATGTGTAAAAAACAGCTACTATTTATAGGTAGCTGTTTTTTTATAGCTTACAAGTTATTTCATCTACTAAAGCGTATGAAACTGCTCCTTTATTGTAAAAATTATCTGAATAAAGTCTTTATTGTTTGCATATTGAAAATTTTGCTCTACAATATTTTTTGTAAGGAAGGGAGCAATATTCATGACAATGTTACAAGATATTCTAGAATTTAACAAAGAGTTTGTACAAGAAAAAAAATATGAGCCATTCATCACTACGAAATATCCTGATAAACGTATTGTTGTTTTATCTTGTATGGATACTCGTCTTGTAGAGCTTTTACCAAAAGCGATGAATTTGCGTAATGGCGATGTAAAAATAGTGAAAAGTGCTGGTGCGTTAGTGAGCCATCCTTTCGGTGCAGTTATGCGTAGTTTATTAGTTGCTGTCTACGGCCTACAAGCTGATGAAGTGTATGTTGTTGGACATTATGACTGTGGTATGAGTGCGGTTGATCCTGACGCCATGCTTAGCGAAATGGTACAACGAGGCATCGATCCAGAAACAATCAAAATGTTGGAATATTCTGGTTTTGATTTGAAAGAATTTTTACGAGGTTTCGGTGATGTAGCAACAAGTGTTAAGAAAAGTGTCGATACAATTCGTAATCATCCATTAATGGTAAAAGACGTACCTGTTCATGGTTTAATAATTGATCCAAATACAGGTCATCTAGATTTAATTGAAGATGGAAATAAACAATAAAATTATTTCTTCATACATTAATAAAAGAGCAAGTGCCTATCCTCTCTATGTGGAAGATAGGCACTTATTTTTCTATTCATCCTCTAAACGTGCATACATATAGTGATCTACCCAATGACCATTGATATACAGTAGCTTTCTTAGCAGACCCTCCTGCTGAAATCCAGCCTTCTCTAATACACGCATGGAGGCATTATTTTGTGTCGATACGTAGGCCTCTACACGATGTAGACCAATTTGTTCAAATGCAAATCGGACCACCATATTCACAGCTTCTGTGACAATGCCCTTTCCAACATAAATCTCATCCATCGCATAGCCAACAAATGCACTCGAGTACGGTAAGCGTTTGACAGCATAAAGTGCAATATGCCCTATTAGATTATTTGTACTATGCTCAAAAATACCAAAAGTAAATTCACGCTTAGACTCCATTAAATAGAGACTTTCTTGAATTTTTTTGTATTGAGCATCGACTGTATAGTATTCAGGTCTTTGCAGTGGCTCGTATATAGACCAAAAGTATTTATTACGGCTTACGAGACCCGTTAAACTTCGTGCATCTTTTTCTTGGAATGTGCGGATGTAGCATTTTTCCCCCTTTATTGTTACCACATTCCCACCCTTTTTTCTTAATAGATTCCAAATTTTAAGCACCATTTCTCCACACTAGCCTTCCAATAAAAATCAATACATTTCTCTTTGTTTCATTGGCTACAAGCCATAATTGCAAACCCTATTTATATTTCATTGTATGTAAAAAAACAGGCTGCTACAACCAAAACAGCTTATGTCTTATTGTCATAGCAGCACAATTCAATTATTTAGTTTTTTGTTCTTTCTTTTTCTCGTTTACTATTTCTAAGCTGGAGGAATCAGCATCCTCTAGTTGAGTATTGTCTAACACATTTGTTAAATGAAGACCACGCCTTTGAGCCTCTCGTTCAATGTGTGCAATAGTTTCCTGTAGCACCTGAACACGTGCATACTTTTTGTCATCTCCAGCGACTAAGACCCATGGTGCATCTTTTTTATCTGTCTTTTCAAACATCGCATTTGCTGCTTCAATATACTGAGGTGTTTTATCTCGATTGCGCCAATCCTCGGCTGTTAACTTCCAAGATTTATAAGGGTTTTGTTCACGTTCTTTAAAGCGTTTTAATTGCTCCTCATCTGAAACATGAAGCCAGAACTTAATAATTATGTAATCTCCTGCAGTTAAAATCTTCTCGAAATTATTAATTTCTTCATAAGCACGAGACCATTCATCCTTTGTTGCGAATCCTTCGATGCGTTCTACTAGTACGCGGCCATACCACGAGCGATCAAAAATAGCGATTTGCCCATGTTGAGGCAATTTTCTCCAAAATCGTTGTAAATAATTGTAGCGTAATTCATGAGCTTGAGGAGCAGAAATAGGATGTACAACATAACCGCGGGGATCGACACGTTCGATTAATCGTTTAATAGCGCCACCTTTACCAGCTGCATCCATTCCTTCAAATACCAAGATCAAGCCAATCTTGTTTTTTAATAAAAATTGTTGTGCGTTCAACATTTCATATTGGAGTACTTTTAATTTCTTTTTATACATCTTTTTGTCTAGTTCAACAGTTAGATCTAGATTTTTCAAATTTTGTGTCATGAAACTTCACTCCTTTTATTTGGCTATTCTTATTGTACTAAAGAAATATATGGATGCCTATCAGACATGGTAAATTGTAGGTATTAATAGTAAAACAACACGATACATTGTTGGAAATTTCCGTTATAATAAAAAAAGTGACAGTACTATACTTATTTGTCTTTTCCCTATACAATCTAACACGAAGGGAGAGGAAAACATGCCTCGGTTTATCTTGATGACAATCTCTTATCTTGTCTCAATCATCCTAACCTTTTCATCCTTTTTCGTGAACATCAACGGTCAATCTTCGCTAGAAATCGCTAATCGTTTTTCTGTTGTATTTGCACCAGTTAGTGTAAGTCATGTAATTTGGATTATCATTTATTTTTTACTCGGTTATTGGTTAGTTATGAACATGAAAAAGACAACTTTGAAACAGTCTGCGCTTTTTAGTTGCATAAATATATTACAAGCATTGACGATATATGTCTGGCACCATGAGTTATTTATTGTTTCTCTTGGCATTACATTACTCTTAGTCTTGTATTTGTTTATGTTGTATAATACGTACCCTCTTCAGGACAAATCCTTGTTTGGTCGTATTCCTTTCTCTATTTATTTAGCATGGATGACATTTATTTTTATCACAAATACAAGCTTTACGTTAACGGCTTATGGTTGGAACGGCTTTGGTCTTAGTACGCCTCTTTGGGCAGTGATTTTACTTACTTTAGGAGGAGCCATTGCGCTACATATCCGTTTCCATCACTTTGATGTTGTGTATCCAAGTGTTTTTATTTGGGCTTATATTGGAATCGCCATACATAATGGTTTTGATGAGCTACTTGTCACTACAGCTGCTTTATTTTTATGCGGTGTTCTCTTTGTTGGCATTTTATTTATTAAAAAAAATCCTGCCTACCAAAAATAAATTGGTTAGCAGGATTTTTTCATTACATCCTATTCTTCGTCTAATGACGTTAAGATAATTGGTTTATCTTTTGTTACAATGACTGAATGTTCGATTTGTGCTACAAGTGATTTATCAGGCGTCACGAATGTCCAGCCATCACCTGCTTCTACGATATGCTCTGCATTTGCTGAGATAAATGGCTCAACCGCAAGGACCATACCTTCTTTCATAATAGTAGTATCCCATGCATCGTAATAATTTAAAATATGGTTTGGTTCATCATGTAAAGATTGACCTAAGCCATGACCTGTTAAATTCATAATAACAGTTAACCCATTAGCATTTGCCTCGCGTTCAACAGCTTTACCAATTTGATTTAATTTAGATCCAGCCTTTACCTTTGTCATTGCTCGATCAAAGGCACTTTTAGCAACACGGCAAAGCTTTTCTTTGTCCTCATAGCCATCACCCACAACAAATGAAATACCTGTGTCAGCAAAATAGCCATTTAAAGAGCCTGAAACATCAATATTTACGATATCTCCCTCTTGAATAACACGCTTTCCTGGAATACCATGTGCTACTTCTTCATTGACGCTAATACATGTATACCCTGGAAAATCATATTCTCCCTTTGGTCCTGAAATAGCGCCAGCCTCTGCAAACATGCGACCAGCAATTTCATCAAGCTCAAGTGTTGTAACACCTGGTTTTGTGGCAGCTTTCATTGCTTCGCGAATTTCAGCACAAATGCGTCCTATTTTTTTAAAAGCTTCAATCTCTTCTTGCGTTTTTACAATCATGTATAACGTCCCTTTCATCTAATATCTATTCTTTAATATAACATAACTTTTTATGCGTATAACGATAAACGCTTTAAATATTGTATGCTTTCCTACTTTGCAAAGTGCTAAAAGAGTTATTCACGACAAAAAAGTCCCTCCACTCACGTGAAGGGACTAGCATTAAGCTTTTCTTTGCATTAATTGGGGAGCGGCTGTGAATAAAAGAACACCAACGACAGCCGTTAAAATGGTTGCTGGTAGCATATATGTACCATTGTAGATGATGGAATAGATCCATGCATTCTGGTCACCCGCATATTCGGCAAAAAATACAGCACCAGCAATTGTATGTGCTGTGTATCGTAAGAAGCCCGCGATAACGGTACCTATGATTATATAAAGTGCCATTTTTGTTTTGTTCATATGTTTAGCAGCGTCTAACACTGGTCCACGTACAACCGCCGCTAATCCTACAACAGTAAAAGCAACACCATAATCTAGTAATCCTTGTAGCCAGTGCACGATATAAGAACCAAACATTGTTTGCATAACACCCACAAGTAGTCCCGTAGTAAGACCAGCTACTAAGCCCCAGCGAAATGCTATTAACATAATCGGTACCATAACAAGACTAACTGAGCCGCCTTGTGCCCATACTTTAAAGGAAACCTGATCCAGTACGAGACCTATCGCTGCAAAAATCGCAATCTCCACTAGCATTAATAGTCTTTTTTTGTCCATACATATTCTCTCCTTTGTTCCGATGTAGGATACAAGAGCAGGAATAGAAAAGCGCTGATATGTCTCTTTCTGACACCTTTTTTCCTTTACGGACGAAAAAACGATGTCAGGACAGAGCCTCACATCGTACAAGTGTCGGTTTCTATCCACATCCCTACGCAAGCGTTAACTTACAGGTTCGAAGAGTCAAGGCATTACGTGCCCAGTCTCAGCTGACATCATCAGCTCCCCTTGTGGTCGTTACATCTGAATTTATTTGAACACTCTCATTGTACGCAAAGGATTGAAGGATTACAACCTTCCATACATCATTTTTTTGAAACTTTGCTGTTTTTCATGCGTAAATATTTAAAAAGGAGGTACAACTATGGAGAATCAAAAAATTTTAGCTGCCTTTAGTTATCTTAGTATTTTCTTCGCCCCTTTTATCGTTCCATTAATTGTATATTTCGTGACAAAAGACAGTGATGTAAAAAGCCATTCGATTCGTGCACTTGTCTCTCATTTAATACCCTTTGTTTTTGGCATTCTATTCTTTATTGTCTTTGTTTTTTCCACATTTAGTTTAGATCCAACCTCCAGTAATAATACAGTGATGATTATTTGGTTTGCTTCATTCACCATCTATGCTCTCGTCTCACTAGGTATTGTGATTTGGAATATAATTCAGGCTGTTCGTGTTATCCGTTAATGTTTTATTTTTAAGTGAAACAGGTAGTAGTAATTGTAAAAGGAGCTGTTTTGGGATGAAAGTATCAAACGTTGTAAAAACTGCCGTTAAGTTAGCACCTATTGTTATTCCTATCGTAAAAAAAGTAATGGCTGCAAAAAAGGGCACAACGCCTACAACCACAACTCGAAAAAAATAAAACGGAGGCGTATTCCTTTTAGAGGAAATACGCCTTCGTTTTATTTCACTTCAAAATGGGTTTGACTATGGCCATTTAATGTTTTTTCCACATGTAAAACTGCTGGCATCGCAGATTTCAATTCAGGCACATGCGAAATAACGCCAATCATACGACCAGAATCCTGCAAATCAATTAATGTATCGATTGCTTTATTTAGTGATTCCTCATCGAGCGAGCCAAAGCCCTCATCAATAAACATCGTTTCAATATGAATATTACCTTGGTAGCTTTGAATCACATCTGCCATCCCCAATGCAAGGCTCAACGAAGCATTAAACTTTTCGCCACCTGATAAAGTTTTGACATCTCGTAATTGATCTGTATAAGCATCATAAACATCAAGACCAAGGCCACTTTGCTTCGCATGCTTTTCTAATCTATCTGAACGTCTAAGCTCAAATTGACCGTTTGATAAATGATACAGACGTATATTGGCAGCTTCTGTAATTTGATCTAAGTAGTTAATTTGTATATAACGCTCAAAGGATAACTTTTTCGAATTTTGTCCATTTAATAATCCATAGAGCTCCTTTACTCGTCCTGCTTCTTGTTCAAGTAAATGAAGCTCTTTCGCTATTTCTTCCACCCTTTCACTAAAGCCTTGGCATGCTTGTATAAAGCCATTCATCTGTTGCAAACGTTTAAATGCTTCCTCATAGGAAACTCGATGCTGTTCTACTCTTGCTTCCATCGCCTCTAAATCTTGCTTCTCTTTTCCTTGAAGGTATGTAGCCCCTTCGGTAATCTGAATTTGCAACGTGTGTACTTGTAAAGCATAGTCGCTACATGCTTTTCGAAGTGCATCCAATTGTATGGCACTCCGTTTAGCAGTTGCATAAGCCTCATAGCTTTCGAAACCTATTTCTTGCATATCTGCTGAAAATTGCTGAAGCTTTTCATTCATTTTAAGCTGTAATTCCTCAAAGGACTGTTTGGCAATCTCTACAGTTAGTGTTGCATTGCTAGCTGTTTCCTTTGCTGCATGCAAATTTTCTTGACTCACTTGCCAACTTTTTTGAAGCTCTTCTTTCTGTTTACTAACTTCATTCAGTTGTTGCTTTAATTGCTGTAAAGTTGGTAAATTAGGGGGCATCTGCTTAAGTTGTTCGTCTACAACCGCTTGTAATTTTGTCCATTCTTTTATCTGCTCTGCTAAATATTGCTCTAGCTTCATATGCTTATTTCGTAGCTGCTCTATTCGGTCATGCTGATGCTTTATTTTTAATCGCACATCAGCTAATTGATGTTGAATAATTTTTAATGCAGCAATCTCTTGTTCCACTTCATGTAAAGTAGCGGTGATCTGTGGTTGGTCTTCTTGTTTAATATGTTGAGCCTCGAGTTGTCGCCATGTATCTTGAAGAAGTTGCTGCGCTGATGCTAAAAATGCCTCTTTCTCTAAATACTTACGCTCGTCTGATGATGCCTTCGCTCTTAATGCTTCCACTTGAGCAAGCTCAATAACTTCCAGTTGCTCATTGTGTGCTTTCTGATGTGTCATACTACCACAAACAGGACAGGGTTCTCCTTCCTTCAGTTGTTCTGCTAAAATACTAGCTTGACTTGTCAGCCATCGTTGCTGCAAAAGTTGAAGAGCCTCTTTACTTTCTTGATAGAGACTTTCTGAAGCAACTACATCCTGCTTAGCTAAATCTGCGGCATGTTTATATTTATCCGCTTGCTTGATTAAAGCAACCTGTTCCCGTAGTTTCGGTAATTGTTCTAAATAGCTTTCATAGGGTTCAACCTGTTTTTCATAGCCTTCTAATGATTGAGAAAAATGCTGTAATTGCTCTTGTTCATTTTCCAAAAGTTTGACGTTATCATTTACTGCTCGTTTTGCATTTTCAGCATATTGCTCCGCTATTTGCAGCTGCTGTATATTGTTTTCATAGGCTTCAAATTTCGGTAAAAGCGCTAGCATCTGCATTTCCTGCTGTAAGATTTGCTGTCGTTCAGATTCTTTAGCCTGCTCTATCTCATATTTTTCTTGCGCTTCTTGCAACTTTTCTTGTGACTGCTGTTGCTTAACCTTTGCTTGTTGAAATGCTATCTCTTTAACATTCAGTTCAGCACGTAAATCCTTGCATTGTTGTTCGAGGAGCACAAGTCGCTCTGCTTGTTCTGCCAAAGCAATCTCCTTCTCCTTTGCTTGGTATAAATCCTGCTGTTGTAAAAGCATTTGCAGCCGTTGCTGTCGATTAGCTTGTTCATCAAATTGCTCATTTAGCGTTTTTGCTAAGCGATAATATTCCTGCTCTTTTTGATGAAGGCTATATGCTTCTTCATAGTATGACTGTTCATCTTCTCCACATTTCTTATAGTAGCTAAGCTCCTCATCAAGTGCCTCTGTCAGTTGATGTAAATTTTCCGTATTATCAGCAATCAATGTGAATAAAGCGGAAGAACGTTGTGGTAAGGCGCCCACAATTTGGCCAAGTAAATGCTCTTTTAATTGTTTGGCACGCTCAAGATCACTTTCTGCTTCTTTACGCTTGGCATCAAGCTTTTTCGCCATGACACCGAAACGATCTGTTTTAAAGATTTTCCGTAAAATTACTTCTTTATTTGTTGAATCAGAGGTTAATAGTTTTCTAAATTCACCTTGAGGTAGCATGACAATTTGGCTAAATTGATCTTTTGTGAGACCTATGATTTCCTGCACTTTCTTATCGACTTCAAGCGTTTGCTGTTTCTCTACAATGCTATAATCTAGCTTTCCGTCTTTTACTTCTGCTAGCTCTATTTTCTTTCCAGTAACCGTTTTATTTTTTTCTTTAATATGACCTGGCTGTCGTACTATTTGATAGACCTTTCCATGCATTTCAAAGACGAGTTCTACAGCTGTATAAACTTCATCATGTGCAAAGCCGCTTCTTAGTAAAGCTGTATCCTGCCGGTCCTCCCCACTACCTGATCCGTAAAGAGCATAGCAAACAGCATCGAAAATGGTTGTTTTACCAGCACCAGTTTTTCCAGAAATGGCAAACAATCGATGCTCCCCTAGCTCTTGAAAATCAATTACTTCCGTGTCTTTATATGGACCAAACGCTGTAATTGTTAACTTTAAAGGCTTCATTTTACAGTCTCTCGCTCCTCATCTAATAACTCCTGTAACATCTCTGTGAATAGGCGTTCCGTATCTTCATCAGGCTGAATGCCAATAATATTGGTGAAGAATGAACGGAATAAATCAATATCTTCTAGTTTTTCAGCTTCTACTACTTGTAGTTCACGTGGCATATCTTGTCTTAGTACCTTCCGCTCCACATGCATAGCGTGCGGAAATACACTACGAATACGTTCCATCGGTGAAGTCACAGATATTTTATCCGTCAATCTAACAAATACATAATCCTCACTTGGTGTGAGCGTTAATAACTCCTCTAATTGACCTTCTACTACTCGTAGATCTCTTCTTGGCACAAGCTTTCTTTTACTTACTGTGGTGTTACCTTGCTCATCTAATTCGATGATTAAAAATCCTTTCTCATGTAAATGCTCAGATAACGAGTACTTTAAGATAGAGCCTGCATAGCGTATGGTTTCGTTTAAAACAAAATGTGCCTTATGTAAGTGCCCAAGCGCCGTATAGTGAAAAGGTTTGAATAAAGCTGCATTCACACAATCTGAGCCTCCAATGGAAAGGGGTCGCTCGGAATCACTAGTATTTGCTTCCTCCTCACCATACTTCGTCACAAAGGCATGTCCAACAAAAACATGACGCTTACTTGTGTCCATGTCTTCCGTGATATACTCAATAATTTTTTGCATAGCGTCTTGATGAGAACGGATTGATTCATCTTCAAAGATGTTGCGAATAGCAGCTGGCTCCGCATAGGGCACTAGGTGAAAATGTACTTCCCCATGTTGATCATTCAAAACAATAGGTGCATGATTTTTTGTAAATTGGCCCTTAATATATAAACCACTATCACTCATTAAACGGCTACCAAAATTTAAACGACCTGCACTATCATGATTTCCCGCCACTGCTAGAACAGGAATCTTCTTCTCTAATACTATTTTCGCTAATACATCATTTAGTAAATTAACTGCCTCAATAGGAGGCATCGAACGATCATATAAATCACCTGCGATGATAATTACATCTGGTTTTTCCTCATCAATCGCTTGTATAAATTGTTGAAGAATATAATGTTGATCTTCTGTCATATAGACACCTTGAACAAGCTTTCCTAAATGCCAATCTGCTGTATGAAATATTTTCATTCTAGTACCTCCTAGTCTTCTCTATATTTTAGCATGACTATTCCCAATCTAGTGAACACTAAAGGTTTAGTAGTTCTAGCCAAAATTGGTTTTCATAGAAAAAAGCATCTTATAAGTAAGATGCCTTAGATACCTGTTATTTAGATGTATTTGATAAATGCCTTATATCCCGGGAATCCCTGAATTACGTAAGTCATACGAGGAGATTGATGTTGTGTCACATTTTGCTTCTGAGGTTTCGCTGATGATTGTTGCTTTAGGATTTCCTCAAATGACTTGGGATTTGGCTTTGGCAATTCTGCTGAAGAGATGTTTAAAGCATCACTACCACTATAAACTTGTAAAAATGAGTTAGCCATTTGTCGATAGCCTTCAATATTTGGATGAACATCGGCACTATTTGGTAAGTAGTTGGTTGCATTCAATCCAAAGGCATCATAGACATTTATATAAGCTGCGCCAGCTTGCTCTGCTTGTTGTTGTAAAATCGTATTTAATCTAACTAGCTGGGCATTGGTTCCTTCTTTTTGCGTCGGATGAACTGTTGGATAAGCAAAATAATACCCTATAACATAGATTTTTGCTTTAGGCGCACGTTCTTCTAATTCATCCAAAATTGATAGCATATTTTTTCTTGCCAAATTTAAAGCGTAATCTGCCTGAAGCTGTGAAAAAGCTAAGGTCCCTGCATTTGGGTTTACCTGGACAAGACGTAATAAATCATTAGCCCCTGCCGAAACTGTAATAAGCGTCGCATTTGCTAATAAATTTTGCGCTTCCTCAGATCGTATTCGTTCTAATACATCTGCCGTAGTAAAGCCAGGAAAAGCAAGTTCTTTTGTATAAAATGCTAATTGATCAATCGAACTTAATTTCATGGCAATCAAATCACTATACCCTACATCAATTTCTTTGTAGGGTGTTTGACCTGCTGCTAAGGAATCGCCAATAGCCACATAGGTTTCTGTTTGAGCAAAAGCAGATGAAACCCCAATTGTCATGAATACTATTGTCATACCTATCAAGCTACAAAATCGTTTCATCTGCTTCCCTCTTTTCTTATTGACTAAAAATTTAAAATGCCCAGCTACCCTTGCGGAAAATTGGCTCAACCGTACCATCTGGTAAAATACCATCGATGTCCATTTCACCACTGCCAATCATGAAGTCTTCGTGTGTCACAGAAATATTGGCACCCAATGCTTCAAGTTGACCGTTTTCTAGGTCTCTACCACCCTCTAAGCAAGTCGGATATGCCTCACCAATAGCTAAATGGTTTGAAGCATTTTCATCAAACAGCGTATTAAAATATAAAATTTCCGACGCTGAAATTGGTGACTCGTGAGGGACAAGTGCTACTTCACCTAAGTAGCTTGAGCCTTCATCCACTTGAATAAGCTCTTGCAATAAATCATGTCCTACTTCAGCCTCTGCCTTAATAATTTTGCCCTCTTCAAATGTTAATTTAAAGCCATCGATGATATTGCCCTGATAGACTAATGGCTTCGTATTACTAACATAACCGTTTACACCTTGTTTCATTGGCAGTGTATAAACTTCTTCTGTTGGCATATTGGCCACAAAGACATTATCTTCTGGTGTTTTACTACCACCAGTTAGCCATTTATGTTGTGGTGCTAAAGCGATTGTTAAATCTGTACCAGGTGCTGTATAGTGAAGCTTTGCATACTTTTTATTATTTAAAAGCTGTGCACGAGATTCTAAATTAGCTACATGCTGACGCCAATTATCAACGGCATTGCCTTCTCCAATATGAACCGTTTTAAAGATAGCTTCCCATAATGCAGGTACTTGCTGCTCCTCTGTTAATTGAGGGAAAACCTTTGCTGCCCATTTAGCTGAAGGAACTGCTACGATGGACCAAGCAATTAAATCCTTCATGACTGCATTGCGATAGTTTTTCAATGCTGCCCCTGATACTTTTTGATGTGTTGCTAGTCTGTCTGCTGGAATTCCTGTTAGCTTATCAGGATCTGCTGCATCAATCCATAATAGAGCTCCTTTACGTTCAATCAGTTCATCACGCATTTTCACAACCCATTCAGGGAAGCGATTAAATTCCTCATCGGATGCATGCTCAAAATAAGCACGATCCAATTCATCATCGGAAAAGTTTACATGAACACGGCCTGCCCCAGCCTTGTAAGCCTCTTTTACAACTAAACGGGCAAAATCTAAAGCATCCACAGATGTATTGACTAATAAGTACTGGCCTGGTTGGATATTCACCCCCACTTTTACTGCAAGCTCTGCATATGCCTGTAATTTCTCTTCAAATGTCATACTATTTCCCTCGCTTCTGTCCAATTGTTTTAGAATTACCTTCAATCAGCTCGCCATCATGCCATATTTTTTGCACAGGCTTGCCCGGAATTTCCCTTGTCCATTTTTTATAGGTTTTTTCATCACGATAAGATAATAAGGTTAATACTTCACCATCAGCTCCAGCACGCCCAGTACGACCAGAACGATGCAAATACTGTTCAATTGTTCGTGGGACATCAACATGAATAACATGTGTTAAACCTGCAATATCTAAACCACGAGCTGCAATATCTGTTGCAATTAAAATACGTGCATCTCCTTTACGGAATGCATCTAACGCTTTTTTACGTTCTTCTTTCTTCATATCAGAATGGAGCGTGACAATCGGTGCTGAACGGTATTGTAGTTTTGTTTCCTTCATTAATAATTGATCGATATTATTAACAAAAGCCAACGCTCTTAAACCCTCTGTATGGGAAAGTCGGCGCAGGAAATCCGTTTTATCACGTTCTTCTACCTTCACAAAAGAATGGACAACTTTACCGACCTTTAACATGTCCTCAGGCTTAATTTTAAAACGCAGTGGCTCAAACATCATACGACTTGCCACTAATTCAATTTCCTCTGTAATCGTAGCCGACACAACAACAACTTGTCGGCCATAGGCAGAACCTTCGATAAAGGATTTGATTACAACACGGTATTCCCGACTTAGTAATTGATCACATTCATCTAAAATAACTGTTTCGACTTCTTTGAGTTTTAATTTTCCTGCTCGTGCTAATTCGTTTAAACGCCCAGGTGTGCCAACAACAATCGTTGGCTTTTTCTTCAACTTTTCAATTTGACGAGCAGAATTGGCACCACCAATCAGCTGTTGAACAGTGATGTCTGTTCCAGCTGTCCACTCACGAATAACTTCTACGATTTGCATAGCGAGCTCTTGCGAGGGAGCTACAATCAGTCCTTGTGTTTGCTTTTTTGCCCCATTCACTTTATTTAATAATGGTAAGACATATGCTAACGTTTTACCTGATCCTGTTGGTGATTCCGCCACAATATCTTTGCCTTCAAGCATAGCTGGTATCATTTCATCTTGAATTTTCATGGGTGTTTCAAAGTTCCATTTTGCTTGTAGTTCTTCTTTTAATAAATTTATGACTGACATGTTATTTCCCACCTTCTATCTACTTGACACTAGTTTAACACACTCCGTAGGTTCCTACTTTATATGTACGTAAGCAATTGTCTAATCGTTTCAAGAGAACATTGCTTCCTTTCATAAAAAATCTGCTTCACTCAACACGGAAAGTAAGCCTGTCCACAACTCTTTCAAGAATTGTAGCTTACCCGTGAAAAGCAAGCAGATTCTTTTCAATTCAACTAATCGACTAATTCATAACCACAAGCTAAAATGGCACATTCAGCTAAAACGATTAATGAATCAATATAAATGTCACTTAGCTTTAAATCTCTGTTTACAACAGATAGCTCTGTACAACCTAATACAATTCGATCACAATTTAGTGCTAGCATCGCCTCTTCTATCGGTTGCCAATCTTCTAGCGTAACATCCTTCCCAGCCTTGACATAATCATAAATGATCGACATCACATAGGATCTCATTTCATTATCTGGAACAACTGGTGTAATACCAAACTCCTCAAGTGCTTCCTGATACATCCGTGATGTTAACGTGCCTGTTGTTGCTAAAATACCTACTCGCTTTGCTCCTAAATCAGCAGCACGCTTCGCTGTTTCGCGAATCATATGCAAGACAGGTATAGGAGAACCCTCTTCAATTTCTTGATAAAACGTATGCGCCGTATTACATGGGATCGCTATTATGTCTGCTCCTACCGAAGCTAATTTTTTTGCATCCTCAATAATGACTGGAACTGGATTATCCTTTGTATTATCTAAAATAAAGGCCGTACGGTCAGGAATATTTGTATCATTATCAATAATGGTATGTAAATGATCCTGATCTTTTTGTGCTTTCGTACGTCTTACAATCATTTCTCCTATAAACATTGTTGCAAGTGGACCAACGCCACCAATTATACCTAAAGTTTGTTTTTTCATGTGTTAGACAGACCTTTGTTATTAAAATATTTCTTATAGCTACGATAAAAGCTTAAATTATCAAGCGTGACATTCAACCAACGTTTTGCATTCATATCCTTATAATTAAAAATAGAATCTGTAGCCATACCTTGACGAATTAAACTTTTCGCCTCCATTACTAGTTGTTCATTTTGAACATATTTGAACAGCACACCATTCGGTACAATTGTCCAAAGATGCTTGTTCCTCACATATGTTAGTTGTTGTTTACTTCCTCGAACATAATCGTTCGCTACATACTGCATTAAATTAAAGCCACTGGCCGTCACATAATAATTGGAAAGTTCATTATGTAATTCAATACTCAACAATTTATATTGACCATCACGATCATCATATTTCATATCAAATGTGGCAAAGCCTTGGAATTGTATCGCTTCAAGGAATAGCTTAACATTATCCATTAATTCCTGATGATAGGTTGTCATAATCGCTACATAACGTCCTATCCCTTCTGGAGAATGTTCTTCTAAAATAGGGTTTCCTACGGCAAGAAGTTTTGCCTTCCCATCTTGTCCTATATATGCATTAACAACACGCATGTTAGCGTCTTCACCTGGTATATATTGTTGAATCATCAGATCATCACGATAAGCTGATTCTTTATAGATAGCACGTAATATACTGTCCTTTTCGTCCTTATCATATGCAATATATACTTTTTTCTTACCAGGAAAAATACAAGTAGCATATTTTGTCATATTCATGGGCTTAATGACAACTGGATAATCAAATGGCATGTTGTAGTCTTCATAATCATTCACCGTGCATACATGTGTAGCAGGGTATTGAAAACCAAATTGTGCACATAGCTCATACATGCTTTCACGAGTTAAAAGTTGATGCGCAAGTGTGGCGTCTACATAGGGAACTAGAAAATCCTCTGCTAACTCTTCTTTGTGTTCTACGATTCTTTTGACATAAAATTCATCACAGGCTAATAGCAGTAATTTTTTGTCTCGGAACTCCTCCGCTATGGCTTTTAGGGCGGTCACAAATCTTTCTTCGATATGAAGTCGCGGTATCTCGCGAAAAGTCCATAAATCACTTTGTTGAATTTTTTCCATGTTTGTATGGTTTAGTGCAAGTGGCTTCACACCATAGGCTTCGTAAAATGCTCTGGCCATGCCATAAGCATTCATTTCATCTCCAAGTAAAACAGGTAAAAAAACGTGCTCAATGGCCATTCTACTCAACTCACTTTAACTTTTTTATTAGTGTAACATACTAATGATTTATAGCTTATTTATGAACAGCTACAGCTTGTTTGCCTAATTCCTGATAACTTTTGAAAAATTGATCGACATTGTAAGTAACATACCCTTTTAAAGGATCCATTACGACTACCTTATCACCTAAATGTCCCGTTAAGACGACTGCATGTAAGTTCATAAAAGCATCATGTCGAGTCGTTTCACCTGCATAAATCCAGCCTCTTTCTGCTTTTCGTTTAGGCTTTGATAAATCTAGCGTTACCCATGTCACGACAGGAATACCTTCACGCACAAGCTGTAAAATGTCATCCTGTGAGGCGTTACTCATATTTTTGACATGTAAGTCAGCTTGTTTATCTGTAATAACTGCCTCAGCCGCTTTGACAATTGGAGCAGCAAAAACATACATGCCACGAGCTTTATCACGAGGATTACCTGCAAAAGCTTCATTGGGATTTGGTCCAAAACGTTGATTGCCTACTGTTCGTATTTCTTGCTTTGGTAAATACTTGTCAGTCATTTCGAGTTTTGACACATTCATTCCAAAATAATTTAATACGGCTGTAAGTGAAGTAATTTCACAGCCATGTGGCAGCTCGGGGTTTTGCATGACAACAGGGACATCTAACTCCTGATCGTCTCTTAAAAAGTGTGTTTGCAATCGATAATAGGGCTTTGTTGTATCGTAAGTGAAATTCTCGATTGTTGTATACCCATTATTTGTCGTACTATTTTCAAGTGTCGTTGCCGCAATTGCATATTCTCTCCCTGCCTTTAGCTTCGAAAATATAGCTTCTCCCTCTTCTGAACCAATCGCTTCTTCCACTACATCACCTGTTTGTACATCTGTAACCGTAAGGAAAAGATTTGGAATAGGTGCCCCGCTATTAAATTCTACTGTTAAAACCGTTAATTGATTTTTTTGTTCAGCACCTTGCCAAGAAAATGGCTGACAGCCTGAAAGTAACATAATAATCAAAATGCCAATAAGTAAAAGGCGTTTATACCCCGTCCACAAGACAAATTCCGCTCCTATTCTAAGGCGAAGAGCAGCCTCTTCGCCATTCTCATTATTCAATTTGTCGTAGACTCTATTATACGATACTTTCATAGCCGTTCCTATTTTATCTTCATTTAGTAACTATTTTTTGTACTAATAGCGAGTTACACAAGACAGTGAACCCCAAAAATCTGGATAGCAATTATGCCAAAGGATAATTGAACTGTCTTAAATTGTTGTCACTTTCGGCCGTAATGTATGCTTTAGTACCTTCCCAGAGGCATTTCGTGGCAATTCTATTAAAAATTCAATTTCATAAGGTACTTTGTATTTGGCAAGTCGTGTTTGACAATAGGATAGTATCGAATTTTCATCAAGAGACTTCCCTTCCTTTAACACAACAAATGCTTTTGGTACTTCTCCATATACTTCATGTGGCAATCCAACCACTGCTGCTTCTAAAATTTCCGGCATTTGATATAGAACTTCTTCTATTTCGATGGGATAAATATTTTCTCCACCACGAATAATCATATCTTTTTTTCGATCTACAATATATAAATAGCCTTCCTCATCAAAGCGTCCTAAATCGCCTGAGTACAGCCAGCCATCCCTCATCGCTCTTGCTGTTTCCTCTGGATTGCGTAAATAGCCCTTCATTACTTGTGGTCCTCTTACGCATATTTCGCCCACCTCTCCAGCTGGTACGGTCTTTCCTTCACTATTAACTACGCAAACCTCTGTCTGTGCTAATGGTTTTCCAACTGAGCCAATTTTCGTCAATGCATCCGTATCTAATAAAGAGGTAGCTGCAGGTGAATTTTCAGTTTGACCATAAAGATTTTGAACCTTTACATTTGGAAATGCTTCTTTCACTTGCTTTACAAGCTCATAAGGCATCGGGGCAGCACCGTAACATAATAAACGTAAATGATTAAAGCTATGTTCCTTGAATCCAGGAGTATTTAATATAATGGTATACATAGATGGAACACCAAAGAAAATTGTCGCCTCAGTAGCTACAATTTGAGCTAACGTTTTAGTTGGTGAAAATGCTTCTTCAATGACCACTGTTCCCCCTCTATAAAACATAGGCATAGCAAATACATGAAGACCTGCACAATGAAACAAAGGCGTACAAATAAACATTTTGTCCTTGCTAGACATATTCATAGAAGAAGACCAAATATCTGCTGTAGCCACGATATTCTGATGCGTTAGCATGACGCCTTTGGGTTTACCTGTTGTTCCCGACGTATACATGACCACTGCCGTATCGTCAGCCTCTAATTGCACAATTTTTCTAGCACGATTATCATATTCAATTATGTTTTTCATTTCTTGAAATCCGATTGTATGTTGGAATGAATAAGAAACGTCCTCTAATACCTCTGTTAATCTTTCATCAAAAATTAAGCCCCTTGCTTGTGAATGATTAAAAATAAAATCAACCTCAGGAGCAGCTAATTTAGTGTTAATTGGCATCACAATAAATCCAGCTAATTGGACACCTAAATATGCGATTAAAAATAAATCTGAATTGAGCGTATATAGGGCAATCACATCATCCTTTTTAAAATCTTGTTCCTGCAAGTAAGTCGCAAATCTTTCTACACGTTGGTAAAAATCATGATAGCTTATTGCCTTTCCATCATACAATGTTGCAATTGCATTTGGTTGCTGCCCTGCATAGTCTTCCAGAATATCTGTCATAAACTTCGTCATTATAAGCCCTCCATACTTTCATTTTATTATTATTGAATAAACAAGAATGGGAAACTATTAAACTTCTTAAAATTCTGAAAATTACGATTATATTTTATCAAGCAATGTATTTCTTGGCAATTTTTCCACACATTCAAAATATGTAGCTGAAGTAACGAAATATTCATAGACATTTTACTTTTCTAGTAATTTCTATTAGGTGTATGATACTTGTACGATTATTATTAGGAAAGGCCGGGTTTAAATGCTTTATGCACTTTTAGGAGATTTACATTCTAATATAGAAGACACTAAAGCTGTTCTAGCTCATATTCAACAAACAGCAGAGGAAGCAACAATCATTGGGTTAGGGGATTTATATGAATGCACTGTTAGTAAGAAAAAGGCACAAACCATATCTGGCTTACCTTTGCAAAAGGCGGCCATAGTAGAAAGTGAATTTGAAAAACTGCTAACCTTCCCCTCTATTCGAGGCAATCAAGAAGAACGTATTACTCAGGTCACTGGCATTGAACGTTTTAAAGCTTTACCAGAGACAATAGAGATTGATGGAGCCACGCTTATGCACGGACATCAATTTAGGTGGAATGTAAGCTGGCAACCGACTTTCCCACACTTTCAAAAACCATTATTTTTCTTCGGGCATAGTCACGAATCAGGTCTTTATCATCAACAAAAAAAGCTGCCGATTCGTATTCGCTACGGGCAACCAATTGCGTTACAAGACAAACAATATGGTGTGAATGTAGGCTCTGTTATCAATCACCGTGAATGGTGTCTTTATGATAGCCAAAAGCGTACAGTGACATTTATGTGTGTTCCACCTATTAATCTATAAAAGAGCAAGCTAGTATGTAGACTAGCTTGCTTTCCATTTTTTAATGAATATATTGCTTTTTCTCACTCAATAAAATTTCCTTTAACTCTTTTAATTTTTCAATTACAACATACGATTCATCCGTAATTTCTTTCAGGTATTTTTCAGCGCCCGTTTTATTGCCTACATTGTACTCACGCACTGCTTTTTTTGCTATATCATGCACGTGAATAAATGGTTGTTCTAACTCTGCGTAGACACGCTCATCACCTAAGAGTTTCTTTCCTGTGCCGTAGTACCATTCGCCAAGGCGTGATTCTTTTGGAGACCCTACATCCTGCTCCGTCATCGTTTCAAAGCCTAGTAGCAAATTGTAGATTTTCCATCTCCACAATAGGTGATCGGTAATAGCTAATTCAATAATATCCTCTTGGCTAATAATAAAGTTTTTAGAAATTGTTGTGGATCGGTATCCATCAATCATTTTACTTAATTTATAAATGGCGGAGCCCATATCAAAAACGATTACCTTACTTTTTTGCATGCTCTCTGTAATTGTATGGTTACGTTCAGAAATAGTAGTAGCAGATTGTGCCTGTACCTTTGTCGTTGTAGCTATTTCCTCAAAGCGCGCCCCCTGCTGCTGTAAGTTTTTATTTAGCTCAGCTAGCGTCTGTGATATATATAAGGTATCTGTAACACCTTGATGTAAATCTTGGGAAAATTGAGTCGTTAATGAACTAATATTATGGGTAATATGAAGTAGCTCCTGTATATCTGTATGTATAGATTTGACAGATGTACTTGTATCATCAGCAAGTTTCCGAACTTCCTCTGCAACAACCGCAAAACCTTTTCCTGCTTCTCCAGCACGAGCGGCCTCTATTGATGCATTTAAAGCCAACAAATTTGTTTGATCTGCTATTTTTTTTATTAATTCCATTAATTTCGCTACACTATTTACACGCTCAACTAAACGCCTAATATCTTCCTGCATTGATTTATGGCCTTCATCGGTTGTCTGTAAAATAGATGATACTTGTTGTAATGATTCCAAATCCTGATTTAATTTTTTAAAGGCATGCTTTGTTTGCTCTGAAATATCACCCACTGATGTGGCAATTTCTTCAATACTTTCGTCTAACTCATGCATTAATTGATCTGCTGCAACAATCTCCTGTTGCTGAATCTCCTGAAATTCAATCAGTTCCTTAATGGTGTCTAACTGTGTATTATAAGTAATTATTTCACCTAATCCATTTACTACAGATCCTGCTTGAATTTCAATATAGGTCTCCAAAATAATTTGTTGATCAATTGTTACTAAGCTATCGTAAGACAATAAAACATCCAGCATTTTTTCTTCATCACGAGATAGTTCTTTGACAATAAGTGGAATGATTAATTGATTAATCAGTGTATAGGCAGATATCATCCAATTCGGTAGTACACCAATTCTTGCATGAACATAAGCAATTTTACGACGCTTAAAGACATAATCTAAATCTAATTCATCATCAAATAAGCTAATAAAATGTGTATCAAATAATCCTTTTAAGCGCTCTACTGTCGAATGTGTATTGATGACATGATTAAACTCTGGGATTTCCAGTAGACGAGCATAAAAATTATCGAGTATATGCTGTCGATTATTCTCATAAATTTTACGTAAAAACCCAACAGATTCTCTTCTAATTCTAGATAAAGCAAGGAAATCCAATTTTTCTTTAAAGCGTTCATTTGTTTCGATGTCTGAATTTTTCGTAGCCGAAAAATAATCATAACTTTGATTAATCTTCTTCCTTTTGAACATAGCTCCCACTCCTAGTTGTATTCAAGTAAATTAAAATTACCAATATTTTAAAGCCAATTATAGATTTCTCTTCATTACCTTCAACTAATAAAACATATATATTTTACCAACAATAGAATGACAAAAATAGATTCTCATTTAATTCTTTACACTTTATTATTTTTTCGTCCACTTTATTGACAATTTCTTATTTTCTTAGTTAAACACTGTCTTTACGCAGAAAAAGCGCTAAAATCCTGATTGATTTAGCGCCTTCTTCCCATATAAACTTCTCGTTAGTGCTAGCACTCGCAATCGCAATTTTGTAAACTATCCAGTAGCTTTTCCATGGCTTCTAGTTGCTCACACAGCGTTTGAATCATGCAACGTAGGATTGGAATTAACTCTTGACAGATGCAGAATCTAAGCACATTTTGTGCCAGTCGTATACCACCCTGATGATGGACAATCATTTCCCGAAGATAATTGATATTAATGCTATTAGAGACTGGTGGAGCACACATTGCATTGAACATAGCTTCTGTAATTTCTTTGTAAGCACACATATACTCGTATAATTCATACTCTGAATTTTGTACGACACAACATCGATTTTGTATCGCTTCAAGACTCTCAACCATTTCTGTATGTGTGCGAATGATTTCTAAGGCGAGATTTTGCACAGGTATATTCGTTGTATAACGTAAAACATTTTCAGACATTTGTATTGCTGCAACTTGATGAGGGATGATTTGCTTAATAAAATTTTCTGAGATACTACAAGTAATGGTTACATAGGTCATACCCTGCATCATTTTTTTGAGGATTCGCTGATATTCCTCTAAATATGCCTTTGTCACATTACTGAGTTCAATTGGTTTAGCCATTAGACACACTCCTTTCAGAGTAATGTATGCCTGCTAGGTTGTTGTGCGATAGACAATTGTACCAATTGCTCAATTTTTACCAACCTTTATCATCGTAAAAAACTATACTTCCTCTTTCTTATATGTAGCTATGCATGTTGAACAAATGCATAGATTTGGCTCTCTTTGCACTGTAGTTAACAGGGTTTCTGGAATGCTAACTGTCATACACCAGCACTCTTTTTCACCTTTTGCCACGCCACAATGGTTTTCGCCTCCGCTTAATGGACATTTCATTTCTCCAGTTGACATGCTTTCACAACTCCTTTATTTTTCATCATTGTAAAATAAAAAGGGAAGAGCGCTAAATACCTTGCTCCTCCCAAAACTTTAATGTTGATGCTTGTGTATATCTTGTTTTACCTCTTCAATGTCAGTGTCACTATAAATAGATGTTCCACGTCCGCCACTTTTTGCTAGCAGGGCCTTCACTTCATTATAGGATAATCCTGCCTCTGCATTTTTTTGCTTCACTTCGTTAATATTTGTGCCTGCAGATGTAAACTGGATGTCTTTTTCACGATTCATCATTTTTACCTCCTATAATTCATCTGGCTGCATTTCAATTAATTCGTCGCCTTCTCTTTTTACACGCTTATTGAGTTCCTCTATCGGAATGGCATCTACAGTTTGCATATCCTCATGCAGATCGAAAAGACTAATCGTATCTGATTCAACCATGTCAGGCTTGTCCTTACTATTTAAATTCATGAACATTTTCTTTTCATGTGGTATTTTTTCGATGTCCATTCTGTCACACTCCTTTTCCTATAATGTGTGTAATGCTGAACAGATTATGTGTCTTTCTCTTTCGCACTTTTATCAATTCGATGATACTCAGCTTTTTGAATAACTCGTACATGTTTTGTGTGCAGTTCATGGTATATCCCCCTACTATCCGTAAAGGAGATATATTGATCACGTTCATTTTTCACTAATTTTTCTGCCTCTTGTTGCGATTCAATAAAAATGAATCTTCGTACATAATGTACCTCATCAAAAAAATACGTAATTTTAAATTCCTTCATCTTTATGCCCCTTAATCCTGAATGTCACCGCTTATTCTGTCCAGAAACTGAAAAACCTTGCATTCCTAAAATTACATAAAACATCTGATGCATATAGTAGAGCAATAAACCTTTGCATTGGAGGGAACAATAATTGATTCATACTGTCAAAGCTGGTGAAACCCTTACTCAAATTTCTCAAGATTACCGTACATCTTTGGCATCCATTCTCGCTGCTAATCCAGGAATTCAGCCTGATCATCTTTTCATGGGTCAACAAATCGTCATCCCTGGCTTGCCTGAGCCCGACACAATTCCTTACCGTATTGAGATATCTACCAACAATCGCTGGCTCCGTTTATATAGAGACAATATCCTTCAAAAACAATACCCAATTGCAGTTGGACGCATGCTTCACGAAACACCAGTAGGTAGTTTTATGATCATCAATAAAGCGCCAAACCCTGGTGGTCCTTTTGGCACGATGTGGATGAGTCTTTCTAAACAACACTACGGAATTCATGGCACAAATGATCCTAGCTCTATTGGGCATGCTGTTTCACATGGGTGTATCCGCATGCAAAATCGAGATGTTGAAGAGCTAGCCAGTATTGTGCCAATAGGTACAGAAGTAGTGATTCATCCCTAACTTAAGAGGCTATCTAGTTAGTTTAGATAGCCTCTTGTTTTACTTATCTTGTTCTCTAGCCTGTGCGAGCTTCGTTAAATAGTATTGCTCCTCACGCCACATATGATCCGCCATAGGAGCTGTAAATGCACCTAGCACCTCTGCACTTAGCTCCATCTCTTCTAGCTCTCTTAAAAATGTTTTAAATAATGTCATTTCAAGCTCAACATCTTTACTAAAGCGTTTTAAAGCAGGAAAGGAATTCATATTCGTACGTAAATAGCCTGTTAATTCAACAGCCTTTAAATAAAATTGCTCAAAGTGTTGAGCAAACTCATGGCTCTTTTGCTTCAAACGCTTCTATGGGCTCTTTGAATATCATCCTTTTCTGAGGGATAGAGGGCGTCATGAATAAATTGAGCGTGGTTTTGCATGATTTCTAGCCAAAATCTATGCTCGAAAATGGCATGTTGCACAAAATTTGACAAAGGTCTACCTCCTCTTATCTTGATTTTAGAGAAATAAACTAAAAAACTTCCCTCGAGCTGTCTTTGCTTTCTGTTATCTCCCCATTCTATTCTTCGTGCTATACAATTAGTCTTACTGTAAATTTCGTATAGGATGAAATGCTAAAAGCTATACTACCTATGGCAAAACCATTTAGATGGCTTTATTTAAAACTATAGGAGGGAAATACGTTGTCAACAAGTAAACAGCTATTATCCATATTCGCCCTAGGTGGGATAAATGAAATTGGTAAAAATATGTATGTAGTACAATATGCAGATGACATAATTATTATTGATTGTGGAGCAAAATTTCCGGATGAAACCCTGCTCGGAATTGATTTAATCATTCCTGATATTACGTTTTTACTTGATAATAAGGAGAAAATTAAGGCATTAATTGTCACACATGGACATGAGGATCATATTGGTGGAATTCCCTATTTATTAAAAAAATTAAACGTCCCTGTGTATGCTACCCGATTCACCCTCGGACTTATTGAGTTAAAGCTTAAGGAACATAAACTTTTAAGAGAAACGGATTTAATTGAAATTCATGCTGATTCAGCACTACATTTAGGACAAATCGATATTAGTTTCTTTAGAACCAATCATAGTATACCCGATTGTTTAGGAATCGTTTTAGCTACCCCTGAAGGAAATGTTGTCCATACGGGAGACTTTAAATTTGATCTAACGCCCGTTAACAATCAGTTTGCTGATATTCATAAAATGGCTGAAATCGGTTCAAAGGGTGTGCTTGTCCTTATTTCAGAAAGTACAAATGCAGAAAGACCAGGTTTGACCCCTTCTGAGCAACTTGTAGGGCATCATATCGAGGAAGCCTTTTTACATGCTGAACGAAAAGTAATCATCTCAACCTTTGCTTCAAATGTTAATCGCATCCAACAAATCGTACATGCTGCAATTGCCACCAATAGGAAGCTAGCTTTAGTAGGGCGTAGCATGGTCAATGTCGTTGATGTCGCGATTGAACGAGGTTATTTATTTGTACCAGAAGATCTGTTAATTGATGCACGAGAGGTCAAATACCTCCCACCAGAAGATGTCGTGGTCCTCTGCACAGGTAGCCAAGGTGAGCCTCTAGCTGCACTAGCAAGAATAGCAAATGGTAATCATCGTGAAATTAAGGTTTTACCAGACGATACAGTCATTCTTGCGGCTTCACCAATCCCAGGTAATGAAAAGGGCGTTTCTCGCATTGTAGACAATTTATTTCAGCTTGGTGCTAAGGTTATTTATGGTTCTTCCAGTCATACAGGTATGCATGTATCAGGACATGGTCATCAAGAGGACTTGAAACTTATGCTGACGTTTATGAAGCCTAAATTCTTCATCCCTATTCATGGTGAGTATCGTATGTTACATCAACATCGTTTATTAGCAGAATCTATTGGCGTTCAAAAGGGACATACATTTATTATGAAAAATGGTGATGTAGTTGATATTGAAAATTCAAAGGCAAGGCAGACACGGAAAATTCCTGCTGGGGATACCTATGTTGATGGGATTGGCATTGGTGAGGTGGAAGGTATTGTCCTCCGTGATCGCAAGCAACTTTCAGAAGACGGAATGCTTGTTATTGTGTTGACACTCAATAAAGCTGACGGAGCTTTTATTTCAGAACCCGATACCATTTCACGTGGTTTTGTTTATGCTAAAGATTTCGAGGCACTGTTAACTAAAGTCAATGTGCTTACCAAAGAAATCGTCAATGAGCTTCAAGAAGAGGGCAGACAGCAAATACATGTCCTTCGCCGAGAAATTAAAAGAGCTGTTGGACAATATTTATTTACCCAAACAAAAAGAAAGCCCATGATTTTACCAATTATTATTGAAATTTAACAAGTCGGTGCAAGGATTGCCCAATCCATTTGCACCGACTTATGTTAATTGCTCAACCTTTGAAAGGAATCATTTAAGAAATCTCCATTATAAACCTTATGTAACATATCAGCATATAAATATTGGAGCTGTTCAAAGCTATGATGTAAGTTTTTTGAATGCTGATTTACTTGTTTTGATACATTATCGAAATACTGTGGAAGTTTTTCTACCGCTGTGACTAAAGAATCTTTATTCATTAATAAATGTTGAATAGCGTTTAATAGTTGAGCTGCTCTATGCTGTATATCAAGAGGAGGTAATTCAATTATTATACGAAGGATATGACGCCTCTCTTTATTTATTTGATACCATTTAAAAAAGTGAAATAAATAGTCACTAACAACAATGGATTCATTTGGAATAATGGCAATGATATCATGACCGATGCACACAGCTTTTTTACATTGATAAATAATGGTTTCCTTTAAATTTAATTTGTTGAGAAGAATGCTTTTTGCAGGTACCAGTGACAAATTTAATGAATCAACCGTGTGATCAATCTTTGGCACTTGACTAGCATCATCATCTACCAATAATTTCAAAAGTGTTGCTTTGGTGATAAAAGGAGTACCTTCCCTAGTAAAACATTGATCGTTCAAAATTAAATGACCAATTTGGACTTTTGCTATTTCTTCTAAAAAAAACTGCTTCACCATGTATGAACCCTCCAATCCTCTGTCCCAATTAATACCCTAAATACAATCTTCATTAACGCATACCTAGTTATTTATTTAGGTCATTTGTCTGGATAAAAGTATTACTCTAAAGATTGTACCATTTTAATGTAACTTTTTCTCTATTATACCACTATAATAGTATAGTCATTTCCATTGTTTTTCACTAGCTTTTAACATAGAGGTGAATCATATGTCAGATTTTTTAAAGCTAGTAGGTGAACAACTTCGGATTATTCGATTATCTAAAGGACTTAGCCAAGAAGAAGTGGCTGAAAGAACAGGGAAGTTAGGTTTCAGTAAAGGAAGAGTTTCCAATATTGAGCATGGACAATCTAATATTACCTTAAGTACTTTGGAAACAATCATGAAGGCATTAGACATTACCCCTGAGGAGCTATTTAATTTTCAAAAATTATCTGGCGTTACTGATATTGAGGAGAAAAACCTCATGCTAGACATTCATCGCTCATTATTAAGAGAACGAAATTTAGACGAGGTAAAATATGTAGTTCGTATAACGAAGGATTTTTTAGATACGATTGATTCTCAATCAAAGAAAAACAGCTCTAACGGTCAATGACCATTGGAGCTGCTTTTTTATTTCAAAGTAACTTTTAGTAGCTACATACCAAACTTTTGACGATAGCCACATTTTCTACATAATTCTTCCACAGCTTCTCTTCTCGAGAAGCCTTCAACAATCTTATTGGCACGCTCCCCTTCTACAATGTCGGAGAAGGATTTTTCATGTACATTTCCTAAATTAATGACACCTTCCCCATCCAAACAGCAAGGTACTACGGTACCATCCACCAATATAGCTGCTTGACTACGCAGTGCATGGCAAAAACCCTTACCTTCATCCTCTGGCTCTAGGAGACTTGGCCATCTAAACTCATGATCCTGATTTAAATATACATGAGGCGCAATTTTTACCCCTTTACCAGGTTCTACTTTTTCTTCTATACGATAATCAAGATGATACTCATTTTCTAATATTTCTAAAGTCTCGCGGTTGCGACGAGCTGCAACATCCGAAACATGATCCTGTTGTAGATTCCATAAACGATAGGAAATAATCGTATTGTATTCCCTAGAATCTCGCACAAAATCCAATATATCCTCTAAATATTTTTCACGATTTTCAGAGCCTTCATGCCCATCAAAGCTATGCAACGAGAAATTAATTTGACGTAATGCTGGCTTTCCTAATATTTTCTCGCGATTTTTTTTGATTAGCGTACCATTCGTTGTAATATTGACTTTGAATCCTTTTGCATGGGCAGCGTCTAATAGCTGATCAATTCTTGGATGTAGTAATGGCTCTCCTTTCACATGCAAATAAATATATTTTGTATGTGGACGAATTTCATCTAATATTTTATTAAATTGTTCGACTTTTATAAGCCCCTTTGCACGCGCTGTAGGTGGACAAAAACTACATGCTAAATTACAAACACTCGTAATTTCTATATAAACCTTTTTAAATGTTCTCAATGTTGCTTCTCCGTTCCCATTCACTAAATAATCAAATCTCATTCATTTTAACAAATTTATTGGATAGATAGCAAAAATCGTTGAGCTTCCCTCTGGACACTCCTACCTTTTCTCTAGGTAACATGGCTACACGTACAGGTGGGTTCAAGAAGCGCTAATATCTTAATAGTAATAGGAAAGGAAGGGAGGAGAAACGATGTCTGGTTTTAATTCTAAAAAATTTTATGGACCTGACGAACCTGAGCAGGAATCCTCTAACAAACAAGGGAAAAATCATATAACAATAAACTTCACATTCAATATAGGAAATACAGATTTTCACTTTGAGCAACGTGCAGAAGGCGGAGGCCAAATCAATCATGATGTAGGCACAAATGCCAACCAAGGTGGACAAAATGCTAGTAACGGTAGTCACACACGCAACGTCAATTCGCAATTTGCTGACGGTAATGGAAGAAGTGGTATTGCTGGTAATAATAATGACGAGGCTGGTGGGCAACAAGGCATTAAAGTACGGGATAGTCTTGTCATTGAAAGTGATATTCATTCATCCTCTAACCATAGTGAAAGTAATGAAGAAACTGATGTATTAACTGAAGAAGATGAGTAGATTGGTTTCAAAAAGATCATGTCAGTAGCAAAAAAAAGGCCATTTTACACGAAGGGGCTCTGTGCTCTGCCACTGGAAAGCAAGTAGCCTGCAACCGATTGTTGACATTTCACAAAAATACTATTGATGGTTTTGTTTTTCAACACGATGAAAAAACTTCTATCTGCTTGATGGTACCCTCAACAGATAGAAGTTTTTTTATTATACATTGCGTTTATAATTTTTTGTGCCGTCATATGAATAGAGCATCGGCTTTTTATCGACATAGGTTTCTAAATGAACAGGACGTCCCCATAGCTGGTAAATATAAGGTAATACATTTTCTAAATAGTGTGGATCTAACTCCATCCCTTCATAGCCATGAACTAAATATAGCTCGCCATTCCGCAAATAATCACCATTTTTTACCACAATATATGGGAAGCCTCCGTTTACACGCATGGATACAAGTTGATCGCGAACCATCTCGTGATCCTTATCCGTTATACGGTATTCATTCCCTTTCTTTTGGAACAAGTACAAATCTTCACGCTTCGCTAAATCCTTTGTTAAATAGTTTCGAATAAAGGAAATATCTGATTCTACCTCTCTTACCTCAAAAATCTTTTCACGTCCCGTATTTGGCAAAACACCTAACCGTTTCATTTCCTCGGTAGGATTATTATAGCGATTTTCAATATCCTCGAAAATTTTAATCCCAAGATAATATGGATTAATCGATGTTTTGGAGGGCTGCACAACCCCCGCATTTAATTTGGCATATTCGATAGTTTCAGCAGTAGTTAACTTTAGCTCCCGCATGATTCGTTGATGCCAGAATGAGGCCCAACCCTCGTTCATTATTTTAGTCTCTAATTGAGGCCAAAAATAAAGCATTTCCTCTCGCATCATTGTTAATATATCTCGTTGCCAGTCTTCCAATTCACGGCTATGTTCCTCTAAGAATAACAACAGGTCCTTTTCTGGCTGAGGAGGAAATTGCTTTAATCTGCGTCGAATTGGTTTATAAACTTTTTCTTTTTCTTCTATACTCCATAAATCATCATACGGTGATTTTGTTGGTGTTTTTTCCTCCTCAAGCTCATCCTCCTCACTCCAGGATAGCTTTGGTCTTAAAATTGATGGATCAATATGTTCTTGAATAGCTAAAACAGCATCTAAAAACTGCTCCACCTCATCCTTGCCATACTCTCTCTCATAGCCAGCTATTCGCTCCGCAGTTGCGGTCATACTTTCTACCATATCTCTTCTTGTATTAGAAAAACGTATATTATTTTTGAAGAAATCGCAGTGTGCTAGAACATGGGCAATAATCAATTTATTTTGGGTTAAAGTATTGGTATCGAGTAAAAATGCATAGCAAGGATTTGAATTAATGACAAGCTCATAAATCTGACTAAGTCCTAAATCATATTGAAGCTTCATTTTATGAAATTGTTTACCAAAGCTCCAATGGGAAAAGCGCGTGGGCATACCGTAGGCGCCAAATGTATAAATAATATCTGCTGGACAAATTTCATAACGCATTGGATAAAAATCTAAGCCAAAGCTTGAGGCAATTTCGGTAATTTCATCTATTGCACGATGAAGCTCTTTTGTGTCCATTTTACGCCCCCTCCTTTGAACGTGGTGCTGAGGATACTTCCATGTTACTCTTCACTTTTCTTGAAAAAGCTCTTTAAGGCGTCATACACATCGCCTTTTTTTCTCAAAATATGGTATCTGAATTTAGGATCATCAATTTTTTTATACGTATACATAAGCGTTGAGAATCGGTTATGCTGATTCACCTCACCATAGCCAAACATGCTGGATACATCCATTAACTCTCCTACTAGCTTCAAGCACTTTTCATTGTCCATCGATATATTTTCACCATCTGAAAAATGGACAGGATAAATATTGTAGCGAGACGGATGATATTTATCCTGAATTAATTCCAATGCCTTTTTATAAGCTGAAGAACAAATGGTTCCTCCACTTTCACCCTTTGTAAAAAACTCCTCTTCTGTGACAACCTTTGCCTCAGTATGATGAGCAATAAATTCAATTTCTACTGTTTCATATTTTGACCGTAAAAACTTCGTCATCCAAAAGAAGAAGCTTCTCGCACAATATTTTTCAAATGCGCCCATTGAGCCACTTGTATCCATCATGGCGAGCACTACTGCTTTGGATTCTGGTTTCTCCACTTCATCCCATGTTTTAAAACGTAAATCGTCATTGTGGATTGGCGTTATTTCTGCTTTCCCATGCATCGCATTGCGCTTTAATGCATTTAAAATGGTACGCTTTTTATCGACATTACCCATGAGTCCCTTTTTTCGAATATCATTAAACTCTATTTTTTCTGTTTTAATATCTGCCTTTTCTTTTTGCTGTAAATTAGGTAACTCTAATTCATGAAATAAAACATTTTGAATTTCCTCAATACTGACTTCCGCTTCATAATAATCTTGGCCAGGCTTGTCACCCGCTTCTTTTCCTTTACCTGGAGCCTGATTGGCCTTACTGCCATCCCGCGCTACTACATCTCCAACACTACTATCCCCTTGTCCCTGCCCTACATGCTTAGAGTTATCATAGTTATATCGAATTTTATATTCATCAAGTGACCGAATTGGTATCTTAATAACCTCGCGACCATTGGACATCACAATACTTTCTTCGCTAACTAAATCAGGTAAATTATTTTTAATCGCATCTTTCACTTTTTCCATATGGCGTTGTTGGTCTTGGTGCCCTTTACGATGGAGGGACCAATTTTCCTGAGAAATGACAAAGCGTTTATTTTCGTGTTCAGTCATTTTTATCCTCACCCATCTATCAAATTCGCTTTTTCTATACTATGCTTGTGAGCTAAATTTTTGAACTTTTTTCATAAAATCAATTGTATATCTATCAATCACGCCTCAATGGGTCCAGATTTTTTTCGACCATGCTCTAAAGTTTCTCTTCAAAGTCTCGGACATCCTCTGGGGCTTTTTGTTGATAAATCTCTCCTCCTGATAATAAAAGGAGTGCCCTAAAAATGGGACACTCCTATCTGACTTGGAACAATGAACATCAAGTTATCGATTGAGCAAACTTCCTACATACTGTAGCAACTCATTTGCTGATGTTGTATTATAGCCATGTTCATCAACAAGCCTTGCCACAACCTCATTAATCTTCTTCAGTTGAGATTCATCTGGCATTTTAGAAGAAGTAGTAATTTTAACGACATCTTTCAAATCTGCAAATAATTTCTTCTGAATGGCTTCTCGCAATCTTTCATGAGAATTATAATCAAAACGTTTACCTTTTCGTGCATAGGCAGAAATTCGAATGAGAATCTCTTCACGGAATGCCTTTTTAGCATTTTCTGAAATGCCAATTTGCTCCTCAATCGAGCGCATTAATTTTTCATCTGGATTCATTTCTTCCCCAGTAAGTGGATCATAAATTTTATTTTTATTACAGAATGCCTCTACATTATCAAGGTAGTTATTCATCAACGTTTTTGCAGATTCCTCATAGGAGTACACAAAAGCCTTTTGTACTTCATTTTTAGCAATTTCATCATATTCTCTACGAGCAACCGCAATGTAATTCATGTATTTTTCACGATCCTCTTGAGAAATGGATGCATGCTGATCTAACCCATCCTTCAATGCTCGTAAAACGTCTAATGCATTTATCGATGGTATCTCTTTGCGGATAATAGCAGAAGAAATACGATTAATAATATAGCGTGGATCAATACCGTTCATGCCTTCATTCGGAAACTCTTTCTTCAGCTCCTCTAAGTCAACGGAATTAAATCCCTCCACATTTTCTCCGTCGTACAAGCGCATTTTTTTAATTAGATCCACACCTTGTTTTTTCGGAACTTCCAAACGAGTGAGAACCGAAAAGATTGCTGCGGCCTTTAAAGCATGCGGTGCAATATGGACATGGGACATATCGCTCTCTTTTATCATCTTTTCATAAATATGCTCTTCCTGACTAACTTTGAGGTTGTAGGGAATTGGCATAACGATAATTCGAGAATGTAATGCCTCATTCTTTTTGTTCGAAATAAATGAACGATACTCTGTTTCATTTGTATGAGCAACGATTAACTCATCTGCACTAATTAAAGCAAATCTTCCTGCTTTGAAATTTCCTTCCTGCGTTAATGATAATAAATTCCATAAGAATTTTTCATCTAGTTTTAGCATCTCCTGGAATTCCATCATTCCTCTATTAGCCTTATTCAGCTCCCCATCAAAGCGGTAAGCACGAGGATCCGACTCTGAACCAAATTCACCAATTGTAGAAAAATCAATACTTCCTGTTAAATCTGCAATATCCTGTGATTTAGGGTCTGATGGTGTAAATGTCCCTATACCCACACGTTTATCTTCTGAAAAAGTAATACGTTCAATCATTACATTTTCAATGCGTCCATCGTATTCCTTTTCAAGACGCATTGTATTTAAAGGCGATAAACTTCCTTCAATTCTAATCCCATATTCCTCAAAGAACTCATTACGCAAATGATGTGGAATTAAATGGAGCGGATCTTCATGCATTGGACATCCCTTAATTGCGTAAACTGCACCTTCATCTGTTCGCGAATATTGCTCTAATCCGCGTTTTAGTAAGGTAACGATAGTTGATTTACCACCACTAACTGGTCCCATTAATAATAAAATACGTTTTCTAACATCTAACCTGCGTGCTGCTGGATGGAAATATTCCTCCACCAGTCTTTCAATTGCTGTTTCAAGCCCAAAAATTTCTTGTCCGAAAAATTTGTACATTTTTTGCCCATCGCGTTCCTCTACACCAGAACTTTTTATCATATTGTAGACGCGTGAATGGGCTGTTTGAGCAACTTCAGGTCTTTCCCTAATGATGTTTAAATAATCTGCAAATGTCCCTTCCCACTTCAGCCTGTTTTCTTCTTCGCGATAGTTTTTCACTTTATCTAAAATGTTAATAGCCTTCCCTCCATTCAGGGCTTGATTTATAACATAGTATGAAGTTAATGGCATGATGATACCATTACTTTTTCTTTGATGAAGTTTCTTCTTATTATTTCTATTTTTTGGGGCAAAAAAATTGCGGATATATCAACTGTTTTCATACATAGAACCTTACTGAATGAAGATAAAAATTTCGGTTATTCTAACGTTAGAAAGGAGGTCCATCATTGCATCGCCATTTTATATTTCTTTTCACATTTTTATTTTTAGGGATTATGCTGTACCCTTCTGTCTCTTTTGCAAAGGAGGATCTTACAGAAGAAGAAATTTTACAGCAGCGTATGTCCTATTATGTACAATTCGATGAATTACTCATTCCATGGCATTTTTTAGCCGCTATCGATCAATATGAAAGAAACCTACAATCAGTTCGTAAAGACATCCCTAAACGAGAAGGCTATTTGGCTATCCAATTTTCTGATGAATACTGGTCAGGTGCATTAAATCCTGTAAAGGAAGACACTTCTCCTGAGACAATTAGCTATTTCGGAGGAATGGGCCTTGATGGTAATCATGATGGAATCGCTAGTCCAAAGGATGATGAGGATGTCATATTTTCGATGGCTAGTTATTTAGGGAAATTTGGAACGACTGATGAGGATTTTAAATTAGCTTTATGGGAATATTACGGAAGCGAAGAAGCAGTCAATCAAATATTTACCATCTCCACATTGTACAGACATTTTAAAACCATTGAACTTGATGCACATACCTTCCCGCTAAATATTCGCTCTGATTACAGTTACCGGGGCACTTGGGGCGCCAATCGCGGTTGGGGTGGACGCCGTATTCATGAGGGAACTGATATTTTTGCCAGCTATGGAACGCCTGTATTATCTACCTCTTTTGGAATTGTTGAGGTAAAAGGATGGAATCAATTTGGTGGCTGGCGTATTGGTATTCGCGACAATCATAATTCCTACCACTATTATGCCCACCTCGGTAGCTATCATAAGGAAATTGAAGTAGGTACAATTGTAAAACCTGGTACTGTTCTTGGCTATGTTGGAAGCTCTGGATATGGAAAAGAAGGTACATCGGGCAAATTCCCTCCACATCTTCATTATGGTATTTATAAATTTAATGGAAAAACGGAATGGGCTTTTGACCCTTATCCTTCCCTTCTACAGTGGGAACGCCAGGCGAAAAATCAAAAACAATAGAGAATCCTTTACTTATGGCACTTGAAGCATTTTGCTTCAGGTGTATTTTCTTTCTATATAGGAAATTTTACATAAATATATAAATTGGTTGTTAGACATCTATATATATTTAACTATTAAGAAAAGGAAAATAATTATATCATTGTACTAAAAAACTATTTTTAAATATTTCTATCGAAAGGCTTATTAATACACATAATTAGTTATAAAATAATACTTGTGTTGAAAAAATTTCTCAATGAGATAGTAAAGGGATGGGAAAATGAAAGGCATTATCAAGTTTAAAACACTTAAAACACGAATTTTAAGTGCATTTATTCTTTTGTTAGTTTTAGTAGTTAGCTTTACAACCTACACTTACAATTCCAATACAAATATGGAAAAACAGGCAAAAGATTTAGTAAAAGAAGATTTAGTTGTTTTAAATGCAAGTAAAAATTTAGCACTCTCTATGAGTGTCCGTCTATCTGCAGCGTTAAATTATGTGTTGACAGGCGACGAAAAATACAAGCAATCATTTGATGAGTATCGCAAAATGGCTGAGGAAAATAACGCTATTCTAGACAAATATGAAAAATCAGATGAACGCGATCAACTTGTAGTAATCGCTCGTGATTGGAGTACCCTTGTCAATACAGAGGTATTTGATATCTACCAAAAGGGCAATAAAGAATTAGCTTTAGAAAATTTAATGGATACACATGAACTCGTAACGAAAGTGCGATATGGTTACGAAAAACTGGCAGATGAACGCGCTAAAGCCATTACAGATGTCGGTAATGATGTTGTATCAACTAGCTCTGAGAATCGAACAATTGGTATCGCCTTTAGCTTGATTCTAACTATAGCTGGTATTCTAATTGCCATTATCACAGCCAGTACCATCTCTAAACCTGTTACAGTAGTAGCCGACCGGATGAAAGAATTAGCAGATGGAAATTTGCAACTAGAGCCTCTGCCTGTAAAAGCCCGAGATGAAATTGGAACATTAATGGTAGCAGCCAATGACATGAACGAAAAATTAAAACAAACGATCCATTCTATCTACTCGGTTTCTGAAACAGTAGCAGCTAGTAGTGAAGAACTTGCTCAATCATCGAATGAGGTACAAGCAGGTACTGAGCAAATTACAGTAACGATGCAAGAGCTGGCATCTGGTACAGAAACACAAGCATCTACCACAGGTGATTTGGCAGAAACAATGACTGCATTTAAGCGTAGCATTCATGAAACTACACAAGAGGGCATTGAATTAAGCGAACATTCTAGTCATGTTCAAAAATTAACGGTTTCAGGGAAAAGTTTAATGGTGCAATCTACCAAACAAATGGCTAAAATAAATGAAATTGTATTAGACTCTGTGAAAAAGGTAGAAAATTTAAATGAACAGTCTGCTGAAATATCCAAGCTTGTGTCAGTTATCGATGATATTTCAAACCAAACAAATTTACTTGCCTTAAATGCAGCCATCGAAGCAGCACGAGCAGGTGAGCATGGCAAGGGCTTTGCTGTTGTGGCAGATGAAGTCCGAAAGCTTGCTGAGCAAGTACAGTTCTCTGTCACGGATATTGCAACAATTGTCCAGCGTATTCAAGGTGAGACTGGCAATGTAACATCTGCCCTTCAGACTGGCTATGAGGAAGTAAAAAGAGGAACAGCACAGCTCGATGAAACAAATGAAACATTTGAAAAAATTTCTGATGCTGTTGGGGATATGATTGTTAATATTTCAACGATTTCAACGAATTTAAATCAGCTTGCTCAAAATTCGGAAACCATTAATGCTTCTATTGATGATATGGCCTCCATTTCACAGGAATCCGCTGCTGGCGTTGAGCAAACAACAGCAACTGTTGAGGAAACCGCCGCTACAATGGATGAAATCGCTAGAAGTGCAAATCAGCTTGCTGGAATGGCCGAAGAGTTAAATACGCAGCTACAGCAATTTAAAATTTAATCATCTAAACAACAAAGGCTATCTCAAATTTTTCTATTTTGAGATAGCCTTCTCTCTTATTGCCAATGACTTATTGGCACTCGTTCCAGTTCATGACGTTTAATAATAACACTTATCTTTTGAAACCATTTCTCACAAAGCTCTATGGCTTCTTTATAGTCGTCCTCCTCTTTTGATATGGGATCTTCACTATTATCCATGAACATATATTCTTGAATAGGCTCTGATAAATGATCTACTACTAACTTTAGCGATAGCTGTGAAATTGTATCTTCTTCTACCTCCTCTTCTTCTATTTCATCTGCTTCAGCAAGTAAGGAACCACTCATTAGATGATTCTTTGTTCTAACCGTAAATACTTCATCTTCCATGATGGCAACCTCATATATTCTGTTAAATGGAACCTCTATAATTTTTAGTTCTTCGTCTAAAGCTTCTCTTCGGGCGAAAATAAGCATGTTTGTCTGTTCATTTAACAGTAAAGCATTTAAAGCATCATTGGAAACTGTACATTGTGTATGAGGAATAGCCATTATCTCCTCCTCACTAGCTTCCGTCATGGCTGTCAAAGTTTGTATGGCAATATAACGCTCTTTTAAATAACGGATACTCCCTAGACCGACTAAAGCCAGCCCGATTAAAAAAAATAGTTGCTTAATAATGACTAATTCAATGGCATTTGCTAGATAAAGATAGACAATCCCTAATAAAATGAAGAAAATATTTTTCATCCAATTCCCGCCTTTATCAAGATAATCACTAGAAAAATTCAGATGATGTACTAGCAATAGTATTCTTGATTCTATCGTTTCATTCTAATAAAAAACACGAATTCATTGAACTTTACAATGAATCCGTGCTTTTGCTTTTAACGACCAATTAGCTCTTCTTTACTACTTACGTCGTCTAATGTTTTATCTTTTTCTATTTTATGCATCTCAAGAACATGCTCAGATGGCGGAACGAGTAAGCTCACCACGACAATTGTGATACCAGTTATAACAACACCTGAAAATACAGGAGCCTGCCATAATTCATTTAATAGACCTATGAAGCCTTCTGATTGGATTGTCAGACTAGGTACGAATGTTAGTGATGTCACAATGTAATAAACTAAGCCAACGGAAATACTTGCCCAAACTGCTGGTGTACTGACACGTTTCCAAAATGGTCCTAAAACGATTGGCCAGAATATTGTTACGAATATAATATCCCAAGCTAAATAAGCTAAATCAATTACTTTTTGGAAGCTTACAGCTAGCACTAAACCTAATAAAGCACTAGCTAGAATAATAGATCGTGAAAATCTTAATAGCTTCTTAGGATCAGGATTACGATTAATAAAATCTAAATAAATATTCTTTGTCACAATCCCTGAAGTCGCTACATAACATGCAGCTACTGTAGACATCCCCATGGCTGCCATGGCTGTTAAGAAAATAGCTGCTAATAAAGGAGGAAAATAACCTTGTGCAAAGGTAAGCATCAGTGTTTCTGGGTTTGTGCTTTCAGGATAAATAGACTTAAAGGCTTCCCCTAGCATCCCTGGAATCCAGCTAATTGCAATGACAATAATACCAGCAATAATCATGCTTCGTTGTGCCACTCGTGGACTTTTTGCAGCAGCTACCCTCTGCCCAAGGTCAACTGCAGGGATATCTCCAAGTGCTAGTACAAGATACAAAGTCCAGAATTCTGCTCCTGCCTTCTCAAATAATGTACTGATATTCCACCACTCGGGATTAAATGTAACATCTGGATAGTAAAACAAAATAAAAATGGTAATACCCAAAATACCTGCCACTGCAAGCGCACCTTGTACGATTTCAGTATAGGCAACTGCCCATAAACCACCAATAACTGAATAAATAGCCGTTAGCGATACAAATAGAAGAGCCGCAGGTATAAAATCAATTTGCAACAATTGCTGAATAATATACGTTCCACCAACTGTTAACGCCGCTGCATTAAAAACTCCAAAAGCAATTGCCATAACAACCCCTGTATAGGCTCCTAGCTTTTTACTGCCATAGCGTAAACCGTAGTAATCTGCTAATGTCCAGCCCTTTAAACGTCGTAATGGCTTTGTCCAAATGAGTGCTCCAAGAATCATACAAGTCCCTAAACCACCCATTGTTGCCGAACCTTCAAAGCCACCACTTGTATAGCCAGAGCCTACCGCTGCAAAAAAGAAGGGAGCTGCTAATAATGCAGCGACTAAACTACCCGTTACAACGGATAAAGGCATGCTCCAGCCAGCAACAATTAAATCCTCGGCTGTGTTGACACGCTTATAGCCTTTATAGCCAATATAATAGATAAATAATAAGTATAAGCAAAAGATAATAATATTTAACATTATTTACTCCTTCGTTTTCCATTAACCGTTCATTACGACCCCACCATTTGGCGTTAAAATTTGACCTGTATAGAAGTCAGCATGATTAGAGGCTAAAAATAATACACTTTTCGCAATCTCTTCTGGTTGCGCTAAACGTTTTAATGGATATTTTGCGGATTCTTCCTCCACATAGTTATCGCCAAACTCTTGTAGAATGTCCGTAAATGTTCCACTAGGAGCAACTGCATTGACAAGTATAGAAGGTGCTAATTCTCTTGCTAAAGCCTTTGTAAAAGCATTAATAGCACCCTTTGCAGCTGAATAATGCGTGAATTCTTCACAACCCAAGCTACCAATATCAGATGAAATATTAATGATTTTTCCTGTATTACGTTCCTTCATTCTTTTAGCTGCTTCACGGCAATTATAGAAACAGCCATATAAATGAACTTTAATCATACGATCCCACTGCTCATCCGTTAAATCTGTAATGCTGGAACCCTGTGCAAATCCAGCGTTATTTACAAGAATATCAAGATTCCCGAGATGCTCGTCCATAAATTGATGCATCGCTTGTACTTCTTGAGAGTTAGATACATCTGCGTGGAATATTAAAGCTTTCACACCCAACTTTTCTGCTTCTGCACGTACAGCTTCTGCCTCTTGCTCATCCCCAATATAATTAATTAAAATATTAGCTCCATGTTGCGCAAAGCCTAAAGCAATTGCTTTACCGATTCCTTTACTAGAGCCTGTAATTAAAACATTTTTTCCTGTAAAATTAATGTCCATTATGATCATTCTCCAATTTGAATTTTGCCACTAGACCTTGCAGCTCTTCTGCTGTTTTGCCCAGTGATGAAGAGGCATCCTTTACTTCCTGCATGGTAGATAATTGCTCTTGTGTAGAATTCGAGACATTTGAAGAGAACTCTGCTGACTGCTCTGCAGATTGTTTAATATTATTAACAGATGCCGCCACTTCTTCTGAGGATGCAGAAATTTGTTGTGAGGCTGCTGAAATTTCACGTATTTGGCTAGCTACTTCTTCTGAGGAAGTAAGAATTTCTTTAAAGATTTCGCCTACTTCATTGGTAAATGCCATCCCTACCTTAACATCCTCTTTACCTTTCTCCATAACCGTGATAGAAGCGTTTGAATCAGACTGAATAGAACTAATTAAATTGTAAATTTCTGTTGCTGATTGAGAGGATTGTTCAGCTAAGCGTCTCACTTCATCCGCAACAACGGCAAAGCCTTTACCGTGTTCACCTGCTCGTGCCGCTTCGATCGCAGCATTTAAAGCTAATAGATTTGTTTGATCAGCTATAGCAGTAATTAAGCTAACAATTTCACTTATTTTTTTAGTATTAACATGTAGTCCATTAATGGTTGTCCCTATTTGTTCAACAGAATCATTAATTAACTCCATTTGAGCAATAACTTGTTGTACAACTTCATTGCCTCGTTCAGAAGCCTGTGATGCTGAAATAGAGGATTCCGCAGCTACATTTGCAGAATCAGCAATTTGCTGAATACCTGTTGCAGTTTCTTCCATAGCAGCAGCTGTTTCCTCTGTCATGGTCATCGAGGCCTCAGCATTTTGTGTAATTTGATTCATGTCTAGTGCAATATTTGTTGAGCTGTTATAAGTTTCACCAGCATGTACCGTTAATTGATTGGCTGCTGAAGAAACGTGATTGGATGTATTGCGTATGTTTAAAATAATATGTTGCAAATTAGCCACCATTGTACGAATGGATTCAGATAATTTACCAATTTCATCCTTCGATGTCTCTAAATCCACATCTATTAATTCACCATTTGCCACTTGATTGGCAACGTTCACTACTTTTTTCAGTGGCTTTAATAGTCGATCTATAATTATGTAAACTAAAACTAATAAAATTAAAATGCCGATAATGGCAATGACAATTTGCTTAATCACACTTGTTTTAATAATCGTATTGATATAATCAGCGGAGTAATCAATCCCTAATAGGGCAATCAGTTGGCCATTATCATCTTTAATAGGACTAAAAACCGTTCTCCAAGAACCAAAAGGATCCTCGAATATATCAGTTACCTCTGTACTATTATTTTCAATAGCTAATTTTGCTGTTTCTACATGTTCATCCGCTAAATCAGTAAAAATTTCACCGGCTTCATATACTTCATTTAGATTAGAGGTATAGCCAATTGGATTGACGCCACCCTCATCCTTGACATCCCAAATATAACTCCAGCTCATAATACCTTGCTGGTCCTGAATCATATCAAGTTGCTTTTGGATCTTTGTAAACTTTGCGTTTGTTTCCCCTTTTTCGGACAGCAAATCTTTTACTTCATCACTGTCTAAGTTCATAGCTGTTAATAAACCAACACTTTTTAATTCTTGCTCCAAATCCACATTCATCCGATTATTCAATTCACTAATACTTTGCGTCGTAATAATAGCGATAAGCAGTAATACAACGATAGAGACTGTTAGTAAAAGCTTATTTTTTAATGATGTGTTTTTTAACAACTTCATTTCCCCTTTTCCTCCTTTGAACTTTACTTGCAAAAAAATGCCTATTTCAAAAGAAATAGGCATAAAAGAACAAAAACTAGAATGAGAATGATACAACTAGCACTCTTTTGCAACCCAGCCGCCATAGCATTTATTGCCTTAGACCTGTAGCTTTGCGTCTTTACTTTTCAGTAAATTTGCCTATATTTCCCTACCAAAATTAACACAGTAGGTAAAAGTAGTCAATGCTCTCTACTTAAAACATACATATTTTATACTAGCTGTTCCTTCATTAATAATTATATAAATTACTTAATTATGATTCATCTATTGAACAAAATAAAACAGCTACAACCTCAATTAGCGTTGTAGCTGTCCACTTTCAATTCACTTACCCCTAAGTGTTTGAATAAATTATACGTTTTGTGTGACAAGTAATACGGAAGGTATAAAGGATAACGCAAACATAGCGATATACCATACGGAAGTACGACGTAATGAAAAGCGTACTTTTTTTCGTTCCGCATAAAAAATATCTAACATAACTGCAACAATAAAAGGCATTGTAATACATGCAATAGCTACTAATAAGATGTCAAAATAAATCATACAAGCACCCCTTTGTCTGTGAACATTTTTCATCTTTTTTGTGAACATTTTGTGATAATTTTATTGTACACAATTTCGTCACAAATTGTCAACGAGTTTTAAAGAAAAAAATGGCACTTTATGATTGATATCCATTGTGCATTATGCTCTATATTTATATGTTAGGCCCCTTAAAAAATTTCGTACGAATGAATCGCCACACTCTTTATAATTACGATGACTTGGATTTCTTAAAATAGCACCTAATTCACCTTTTGTAACTTTAATGCCGCCGTCATATAAAATCTCAAGCATCTCCTCAGTTGTTAAAGCTAAAGCAATTTTTACTTTCTTTAGCAGCATATTATTTGGGCTTTCTTTACCTGACACAGGTAAAGGTCCAACAGCCTGTCCTTCTCTTGGTTTCTGAGGCCCACGTTTAAAAGTAATTAATCCATTTAAAAATGCCTCTAACATTTTATTATTACATTTGATGTATTCCTCTGGCGCTTCTTCCTCATCATTAATCTTAATCAGCATATTTAATACTTCTTCCTTTGAATAATCCATGCCACCAAGTTTAAAAATTTCTACCATATCTACATTTTTTATATCGAACGCATAGCGTAAACGAATTAAGATATCATTATTTGTCATATATGTTCCTCCTTTAATTAACCTTATATAGTAAAGAGCCAGGCTTAATTATAACAGAGAGTTTGCTGATTATTGCTAGCTTTCCACAAGTTGTTGTTGTTAGCAAATAGCGTGTGCATTTCCTACTTTTTAAATGTATGAAAAATTTAATCGCAACCATTCTAAGGTCAAGGAGGTGAGAACAATGGCTAACAATAACCGCAGTTCAAATAAACTTCTAGTACCTGGAGTACATGAGGCTGTCAATCAAATGAAATATGAAATTGCACAAGAGTTTGGCGTTCAGCTTGGGCCAGAAGCATCTTCTCGTGCAAATGGTTCCGTTGGAGGAGAGATTACAAAACGTCTTGTTGAAATCGCTGAAAAACGTTCAAAAGGTTTATTATAATTAAATACTAATAAGAAAAGAACGAATCCCATTTACATAATTGGAATTCGTTCTTTCGTGCTCTATAAAATTATGCTGTTTGCAATTCCTTCCCTGAGCTCTTAAGCGTTAGCATAACGATAAAGGAAATACAATACAGTGCTGCTAAGTAAATCATCACGACAGTCATATCGTAGCTTTGTAAAATAAAACCTACAAAGATTGGTGAAAACCCACCTATAGCTCGTCCAAAGTTAAAAATGGTGTTTGTTGCTGTACTGCGAATTTGTACTGGATAAAAGCTACTAATTAATGCACCATACCCTGCAAACATTCCATTAGAGAAGAATCCTACAACCGCACCGCCTACTAATATCGCTACTGCACCTGTTGCAAACGAGTAAAAGAATACAGCACATGCAGAGGCTACTAAAAAGATCCCGAATGTTCGCTTTGCACCAAAACGATCCATAAATCTACCAAACGTCAGCATTCCAATGATCATGCCAACTGCGGTACTAATTGTCCACAATGCTGAGCTTGAAACCGATAAACCTTGCGATTTCTGTAACATCGAAGGTAGCCAAATCATTAGACCATTATAGCCTGCAATTTGAACAGTTGCCATTAGAATTAGGGAGAGTGTTGTCATGGTGATACGAGGTGAAGCAAATAATTGTGCTAATTTCCCGTTCTCTTGCTTATTATTTTGTTGTTTCTGCGCTGCTAACCATTCTGGTGATTCATCAATATTTTTACGTACGATAAAGGCGAAAATAACTGGTAGTAATCCTACAAAGAATAATGCACGCCACCCTAAAGTTGGTAAAATAATAGCACTTAATAAAGCAGCTAAAATTACTCCATATTGTGCACCTACACTGACATAAGAGGATGCTCTACCTTGTTTATTCTTTGGCCAAGCCTCCGCCACAAGCGCCATCCCAATACCATATTCTCCGCCAGCACCTAAACCAGCGATAAATCTATAAACATAAACTTGTTCAATACTTGTTGCTACTCCTGTTAAGGCCGTTCCGATGGCAAACAAAATAATCGTATACGTAAACACTTTTACTCGACCATATTTATCTGCTAATACACCGAAAATAATACCACCCAGTAGCATCCCAATATTCGTGATGGATGAAATCAATCCACCTGTTGCAAGATCAATATTAAATTCTGCAATAATCATTGTCATAGCAAAGGAAATAAACATAATGTCCATTCCTTCTAGCGTTAGCCCTGCCACTGAAGCAACCACGGTTTTTTTACGATAATCCATTCTTTTTAGCCTCCATTTTCTAGTTGTCGATCTCTTTTAGTGAATGGATTATAGCTGTCTTGTCCATTCTCTTTTGAAGCCTCACGGGACTTCCTTTAAAAGAGGGGTACGAAACAATAATAAAAGCCCTTCCGTCACAGAGGACAAAAGGGCATGACAAAGCAAAGATATTAGCTTAAAAATATCACATAGCCCTTTTCAGCCTCTCTGGACCGTATTAAAGGATTTATATATCGTTCATTTATACCGTTCTACATTCTATAAGATTACTGAAGAAAAAGCAATGGTCGAATAGTGGAAATTCAACACGGTATTTCTATAAAGTTTTGAGCAAACTGATAAATTAGATTGGCAGGTACAGCCAAATTAAGGTTTTGACCATCATCGAAGCCTGCTGTAATCAGACCAACCAATCGCCCATGCATATCCAATAAAGCACCACCTGAACTGCCATTTGATATAGCGGCTGTAAATTGAATCATAGACATTTGCCGAATATCACGAAAACCCGAAACAATCCCATCAGAAACTGAGTTAAACAATCCTAACGGACTGCCAATCGCCACAATTTTTTGCCCTCGAACTAATTGTCCATCCATTTTTACAGGTAAAGGATGGCTTATTCTGTCTACCTTCAAAATAGCCAAATCATGCATATCATGATATTTTACAAATTGATGGGTAATATACTCGTTGGTATCATTTTCATAGAGCACAGAATAATATTTTCCACCACCCACAACATGCAGGTTTGTTAAAATATATCCATCTTGGTGGAGAACGACACCAGAGCCATAGCATAAAACCTTGTCATCCTCCCCGAAGGTCTTAATCATCACAACAGATGTGGCTAAGGAGGCTAATTGCTCATAACTCCACTCCTCTGTCGCATTCGTTTTTTGAGCAGGAATGTTCAATTGTCTTGAAGTACTTTTAATAGGCAATGTTATTTCTTTTTCATAGAAATGACGACACATATGTAAGGTAGAAGACGCTTCTATTATAGGGTACATATTGGCAATATCTCCTTTGGGATTCATGTAACAAATATCGCACCCCAGTGACGATAAGAAATATAAAAATAGTAATTCATGCTGCGTAATGTCACCTATAAAAACAATTTTGGGGGACGTTGGATTTTCCTCCGAAAAAATTTGTGGTAAATAATAATCCATCCAATACAAAAATTTAACTGCAAAATTTTTTAACAACGTTTCATTAGGATAAGGCTGATTTTCTTTAAATAGTTGAATCATCTGTTTAAAGCTTAGCTTTTTTGTCCATTCAAGTTGATCACTCGCTAATTTACTGCAGAAAGATAGCTTATACAGTAATTGCGGGTTTTCAGCAGCAGTCTGCCACATTCTCCAACTTTCCGACAATCTATCTACATCTTCCTTATTACGAATGACCTCAAGCTTATGCAGTCGTAAATAAAAAATGCTTTGCTTGGAGAAATACTCCTCCATTTTTAGAATCTCATCTTTATAAAAATCTACAGAATCAGGTATACCGATATATCGTAGAAAAACAACTTCCTTCGTAAGAGAATGTTTGTTGTGATTAATTTGCATAAACTCCTGAAAAGTATTTGCTGATTTATTGTATTTAATTTTTAACGGTCTAGTTGTCACAATCATCTTCATACAACTCCTATAAGCTCTTCATTACATATAATGGTACTTATATACAATTCTCTGATGTTTCTCTAAATCCTCTATTGATTGCAAACAAAAAAACCCGACTCTATAAAGAATTGGACGTAGCTTTGGAATAAAGATTTAGAATAACAACTCCCAATGTTTTCTAGTTGTTCATTAGTATTCCATTAGTTGTTAATGCCACTCTAACATAATTAAAAACTAAAAAGATGTTTTATCCATTCAATTTAGTGGAATAGATTGAATGTGAACATATATAGGAGGGATCAATAATGACAGTCAAATTGACAGTAGAAAACGTAGTACAGGCGAAACAAGAAGTGGAGAAATTAGAAGCGCAAGGATATCTTCGAGATAACATTTACATCTTTGCGCACTATGAAGAACGTGAAGATGATATTAACGAAGCACTCGGGACAGAAGAAGCTGGTATTAGCGAGCAAGGGTTCCTGACTTCTCTGAAGAACCTGGTGAATTCCCGTGGAGATGAACTCCGCAACAAGTTAGCTTCTGTCGGATTAAGTGAATCGGAAGCTGCTCAATTCGAGAAGGAACTGGATACAGGTAAATTGGTCATAATTGCCAATAAGTAAAAACAAACCCGGGAATCCAATCCCGGGTTTGTTTCATTTACACCTTCGTCTCTGTATTCAAGATAGCCTTTCAACTATTGTCAATGATCTGCTCGAGGAAATTTTCTTCTTCTTCATTAAAGAGTCTTCTTTAGCAATATGGTCCTATTCATAAAGAATGACACTTTTCCTTATTATGAAAAATCGCCCGTTTGTTGAATAACTAATTTTTATTAATAATAGCGTTTTCTCATATATTTCTTATTTAGTAGTTCAATGACTATTGAAGATAAATTCATAAAAAATTAGAGCTACAGTTTAATGACTCTAATTTTTACGTCTATTCTTACAAAAATCGACAAATTTTTTTGCCTGTATTAAGGACATATCTGTTTGTTCTCTCACAAACTTCACCGCTTTAATTTCACCGACGGACTTTATTTTCTCTTTTACTAAGGCAATCAGTTCCTTATTATAGATTTTAGTATAATCCATTTTTCCGACCTCCTCTAATCTATAATACCTTATACGACTATTTTAACCATTTAGTTTCAATATATATTAATACCACTAAAAGGAATTTGTAAAAATAAGGATAAATCAATTGTGAGGATTCATATTACTAGATAAAAACTACATTTAAACAGAAGAACATAAAAACAAGAACCCTCCCCCTAGCATCTGAAGCTAAAACATCAATAGCGATAAATTGAAAGGAGCAAAGAAAGGGAAATCTCATCCTCAAAACTTTGCTCCTATTTCTACTGTTATTTACTTGACTTTATTGGTGGTTTCATCATTTCATTGTCAATCAATATCGTTTGATTCAAAGTTGTCTAGCAATACACGCACTTCATCCGTTGATTTTGTGTTCATCAATTGACTTCTTAATTCACCAGCTCCTCTGAATCCTTTGACATAAATTTTGAAGAAGCGATGAAGTCCTGTGATGGAACGTGGTAGTTCTTCCGCGTATTGATCTTGAAGATCGAGCTGCAGTCTTAAAAGATTAAGATACTCTTTACTGCTATGCTCTTTTGGCTCTTTTTCAAAAGCAAAAGGATTTTTAAAAATACCTCGTCCAATCATCACGCCATCAATCCCGTATTGTTCAGCTAGTTGGAGTCCCGTTTGACGGTCAGGAATATCTCCATTGATCGTCAGTAGCGTATTAGGTGCAATACGGTCACGAAGTTTTTTGATTTCCGGAATAAGCTCCCAATGCGCATCTACTAGGCTCATTTCCTTTCTTGTTCGTAGATGAATCGAAAGGTTCGCAATATCCTGCTTTAATATATGCGTTAGCCAATCCTCCCACTCATTTACATCCTTGTAGCCAAGCCGTGTTTTCACGCTAACAGGCAGTCCGCCCGCTTTTGCTGCTTGAATTAATTCTGCGGCCACATCTGGTCGGAGAATAAGGCCACTCCCCTTCCCTCTTGATGCTACATTCGGTACAGGGCAGCCCATGTTAATATCAATGCCTTTAAAACCTAGCTCTGCCATCCCAATACTCATTTCACGGAAATATTCGGGATTATCTCCCCAAATATGTGCCACCATTGGCTGCTCATCTTCTGTAAAGAGCAAACGACCGTGCACACTTTTCTTTCCCTCTGGATGACAGTAGCTATCCGAATTTGTAAACTCAGTAAAAAACACATCTGGTCGACCTGCTTCACTTACAACGTGACGAAAAACAACATCCGTTACATCTTCCATCGGTGCAAGCACGAAAAAAGGCCGTGGTAAATCGCGCCAAAAATTATCTATCATGTTAATTCCAAATCCTCTCACTATGGACATATTGATATATTTACCTCATTACCTAATAGAGGTAGAAGCATTAATTATCAAGAGCTAATGTAAAAATCAACAATGTTTATTTTAACGAAAATCAGTCCTAAATGGTATTTTAACAAACAAAAAAGTAGATGGTATAGATTATTTCTACCTCATCTACTTTTATTATACCTAATTTTCATTTCTATATTTTTTCGAATGGATCCATTTGTGAGGTGGATTTAAACAAAATAGATAATATGACTGCAATACTATCGGGTGGAACTCAAATATTTACTTTCTATATTTGAGTTCTGCCGTTATCTTCTTGCATCTGTTTATTATACTGTACCTCTGGTTTCTCTGGTTTTTTCGACCAATAGGTAGCGAGAATCGGACCAGAAATATTATGCCAAACAGCCCCAAGTACACTAGGTAGGGCCGCTAAGGGACCGAAGTGGGCAGTGGCTAACGCTACACCCAGACCAGAGTTCTGCATTCCAACTTCAATTGAAATAGCTCTTCGATTGCTTTCATCAAGGCCTAATACACGGGCTGTTATATAACCAAATAACAATCCGAATGCGTTATGAAGCACTACAGCTGCAAAAATAATGGAGCCTGCCGAAGCGATGGTATCGACATTACCAGCAACAACAGCAGATACAATAATCATAATAGCAACTACTGAAATAAGAGGAATCACATTAATACTTTTTTCTACGATTTGAGGAACAACTCTTCTGATAATAATCCCTAGGATAATAGGGATAATAATTACTTGAATAATTGAAGTAAACATTGCTATTGGATCAACTGGCATCCATTTACCTGCAAGTAATAATAGGATGATTGGTGTGGCAATTGGAGCTAATAATGTCGAAAAGGATGTCATTGTGATGGACAAAGGTACATTTCCTTTAGCTAAATACACCATGACGTTTGAAGCAGTTCCACCAGGTACAGATCCAAGAAGGACTAGCCCTGCAGCTAATTCTGCTGGCAAGTTCATTATATAAGCAATTAAAAAAGCGGAAAGTGGCATGATAACATATTGAGCACATACACCAATAATGACTGGTACTGGATTCGTGATAACCAATTTAAAATCAACTGCTTTTAACGTCAGACCCATGCCAAACATAACAATGCCTAGCAAAATCGTGATATACCCGCCAAATATTAAAAAGGGTTCTGGAGCTATAAAGGCAATAACAGCAATACAAATAACCCATATAGCAAAGTATTTTCCAGCAATCGTACTAATCGCTTCTAAAATTTTCATATTTCCACTCCCTATATTTTTATTTTCAATATTTTATTCGGATTGAAAAGTGTGTCAGGGTCAAGTGCTTGTTTAATCTTTTCCATCACTAGAAGTGCTTTACCGTGTTCTTTCTCTTGATATTTCTGCTTACCAATGCCCACACCATGTTCTCCTGTGCAAGTTCCTCCTCGTTCCAGTGCATACATCACAATCAACTCATTTAATTCATCAGCTTTCTTTATTTCCTTTGGATCATTCATATCAATCATTAATAGTACATGGAAATTTCCATCACCAACATGTCCAACAACCCCACCTGTAAGCGCTAACATATCAAGTGCTTCTCTTGCATGTTCAATAGCACCTGCTAACTCGGATATCGGTAAGCAAACATCGGTTACCATTAGTTTTTTTCCTGGATGTCCATGGACATAGGCGTAAGCTAAATTATGGCGAGCTTCCCATAGTTGATTTCGGGCTGCATTATCCATCTCAAATTCAATATTTTTGCAATTATGAGCCGCTACAATCTCTTTCATAAATTCTACATCCTGCCTTAAGCCAGCCTCATTTCCCTCAAATTCCAAAAATAAGGTTGGTTGTTCTTCATAAGCTGTTTGACTATACAAGTTCACTTGTTTCATTGAAGGTTCATCTACAAGTTCAACTCTTGCAATGGGAATTGCCGCTTGTAGAATACTCACAACTCCTTCCACAGCATCATTCACTGTTTCGAAGGACGCTCTAGCAGCCATGACACATTCAGGAATACCATAAACTCTTAACGTCAACTCAGTAAAACAACCAAGTGTTCCCTCTGACCCAACAAATAGACCGTTTAAATGATAGCCCGATGAAGATTTCTCTGCTAAATTCCCTGTATGAATCACTGTTCCATCTGACAGAACAACCTCTAAATCTCGAACTTGATCGCGCATAGTACCATATTTAACAGATGTTGTCCCACTAGCATTTGTTGCGGCCATTCCTCCAATTGTCGCATCTGCTCCTGGGTCTACGGAGAAAAATAATCCATATTTCTTCAACTCTTTATTCAATTGAGAACGTGTCACCCCTGGTTGAACTTTCACAAGAAAGTCCTTCTCTCTAACTTCTACTATTCTGTTCATGAGTGAAAAATCAATTGTTATCCCATGATTATAAGGAATCACATGTCCTTCTAAGCTTGTTCCTCTTCCAAATGGCACTATTGGTACTTTGTATTGATTTGCTATGTTCATTATCTTACTCACTTCTTCTGTCTTTGTCGGAAATACCACAATATCGGGTAGACAGGCACTATGATAGGATTCATCACTGCTATGCTGTTCTAAAATCGTTTGATTGATTGTCACTTCAATTTCTGGAAGAACACTTCGTAGGGCCATCACTAATTCTTCATTTGTAGTAATCATTTTTTCCTTCCCCTTTTGCTCTCATAGTATTTGGATGGTTTAATTATTAATTTTATATGTCATACCAATTTTCTATATTCTTAAAATTGGTCCAACCTTTTTACATTGTACTAAATATTCAGAAAATATCAACTATTATTTTTTTTCGTAAATTGATAAACATGCTGTATTTCTGTATGATTAAAGCGTTTATAGTACTATGTATTTAAGGTGGTGAGATAGGTAATGCCTCAACCAAAGAAAAAAGCGTATCAAGTAATTGTTGATCAAATAAAGGAATATTTTTTAAATGGTGAATTACAGCCTGGGGATAAACTCCCGACAGAAAGAGAATTAGCGAGTCGTTTTAATGTCAGTCGAACATCGGTAAGAGAGGCACTTCGAAAGCTTGAAATAAAGGGATTTATTGAAATTAAACAAGGCAGTGGTAGCTTTATTAAAACAGCAGAGTCCCATACTTTAGGTGAAGAACTCTCCTCTACAATTATTAATACTGAAAAAAAATTAATTTATGAAATGTTGGAGCTTCGCCAAGCACTTGAAGTAGAGTGTGCCTTTTTAGCTTCACGACGAGCTACTTCTGTAGACTTAGAGCGAATTAGCCAAGCATTAGACATGATGGATCAAGGTAAAAATGATGTAGAATTAGGAATTCAAGCAGACCTAAGTTTCCATCATAATATTGTACTCGCTTCACATAACTCTATATTTTTACAACTGTTCCAAACCCTTAGTGAGCATATGCAAGACACAATCCGAGCTACCCGCAGACAACGCTTGGAAGATCCAGAACGAACGCAAGAGACTATCGATGAACATAAAAAAATTTACTTAGCCATCGCCTCTGGAGATGCGAACCAAGCTAAGCAACTCATGGAAAACCATATCACGCAAATAAGACGAGAATTAACAGAGTCTCTTTTAAGTCATATTGGAGAAAAAAACAATTAAAACTAGAGATACACAATTATATATAGTTTATAAGTGATGGGATGTTCTGAATGGTTTTTGTCAGTGGGAATTGGCTCAATTAGTGAATGTTACAGATGGAAGAAATTACATCGAAAAAAACTCGGATTCGTATTTGATCGAATCCGAGTTTTTATTGATTTTAACTAAATTCCGTCCTAAAACGGTAATTTTTATATTGTATAGATGAGTTTAGTAATGTGTTACACATTTAACTTAAGCCATGCCACGGCTTCACAATGTGTGGAGTGCGGGAACATATCCACTGGCTGGATTTCCTGCGTTTGATAGCCGCCATCCTCTAAAATGCGAAGATCGCGTGCTAGTGTGGCTGGGTTACAGGATACGTAGACCACTCGTTTTGGTCGTTGCTCTAGAATAGTAGTTAGCAGTGCTTCATCGCAGCCTTTGCGCGGTGGATCAACTACTAGTACGTCTGCTTCCTTGCCTTCTTTATACCATCTTGGGATAACTTCCTCTGCTGGGCCTGCCTCAAAATAAGTATTTGTAAAACCATTAAGCACTGCGTTGCGTTTGGCATCTTCAATCGCTTGTGGGACAATTTCCACGCCCATGACAGTCTTTGCTTTTTGAGCAAGGAATAAAGAAATCGTACCAATTCCACAATACGCATCAATGACACGTTCATCTCCCTGTAAGTCAGCATAATCTAGTGCTTGCTTGTAGAGGACCTCTGTTTGCTCTGGGTTGACTTGATAGAAAGAACGAGCAGAGATTTCAAAACGTACATTACCGATAGTATCAATAATAACGTCTTTACCCCAAAGGTTGATTGTGTCATCACCAAAAATAACATTGGTTTTCTCACTATTCACATTTTGCATAATTGATGTAACGTTTGGCACTAGCTTTTGGATTACTGCAATAGCTGCCTCTTTTTGTGGTAACTTTTTCTTTTTCGTTACAAGGACAACCATGACTTCTCCTGTTGCTCGTGCTTTACGGATAACGACATGACGCAACATGCCTTCATGTGTATGCTCATTGTAAGAGCGAACACCTAACGTTGCTAATTCCTTTTTCAAGCCTGCAAGAATAGCATCTGCTTCTCCTGTTTGAATTAAACAGCGATCCATATCCACAATGCTATGCGTTTTTGTTTTATAAAAGCCGGCAATCGCTTGTCCTGCTTCATTTTCAGAGAAAGGAATTTGTGCTTTATTACGGTAGTGCCAAGGTTCTTTCATACCTTTTACTGGGTGAACAGGTGCATGAATTTTACCAATCCGCTGCATCACATTGCGCACCATATTTTCTTTCCATTTTAGCTGCCCCTCATAGGATAAATGCTGTAATTGACAGCCGCCACACTGCTTGAAGTAATCACATGGAGCTTCAACACGGTCTGGAGATGGCTTGATAATATCTATTACCTTTGCAAAGCCATAGTTTTTTAATGTTTTTAACACATGGATTTCGGCCGTTTCGTTTGGCAGTGCGCCTTGTATGAATAGTGGATAACCTTCAACCTTTGCGACACCATTGCCATCATGCGTTAGATCTTCTATATAAACTGAAAGTCGTTCATTTTTTTTCACGGGTGCTGACATTCGTACATCCTCCATTTCAATCTCCTTATTGTAGCATGTGTTGGCGAATGAAAAAAGAACAAGACTTGGCTGTTGCGCGTCTCTGCTAATTAACTTGAAAAAAGAGTCGCTATTCGCGACTCTTTTCCTGCTCTTTTGTAATATGATAATCCCTTGGTGCCCACCAAAATGCACACAAGATCCCAAGAATGACGACAATAAAAGGTGCATAAAAAATTAAAAAACTTTGCATATGTGCTTTCCTCCTATGCGTGATTGTCTTCTTTTCCTGTCACATATTTTTTATTGAATAAGAATAGTTTCATCAATAAATAAAGTGAAGGAAGAAGAAGACACAGTCCTAAAATAAATGCGATAACTAAAGCGATCGCCATTTGTGTGCTTGTAAAGCTATCGTAAATGGTTAAATACGGATACAGTAGATATGGATATTGAGCAATTCCATAAGCAAAGAAGGCTACGGCAAATTGAGCAATCAGGAGCCCAACTGCAAGTCCGTACTTTTTACGCATGGCAATGAGTACGACTGTGACAATAAATAAGACAGCTGAAATCGCAAACATCCACCATAAATTTACCATATGACTGTAGCTCTCTGGGTTGATGGATTTCATTTCATACATAATGCCAAGCGCACTAATCATTAGCGGTGCTGCCCACACAAGAGCATATTTTCTCATTAGTTTCGTTGCTTCGCTATCATTTGCTTTATGCGCGTACCATGTTAAAAATACGGCTGAAATATACAATACCGCAGCGATACTTAGTACCACAATGCTCCAAGCAAATGGACTTGTATATAAAGTCCAGTAGTTCAGCACAGGCTGCCCATCAATTACATCAACATAGCCTCCACCAGCAATGGCAAAGACAACGGATAAAGAAGCGGGAATTAATAAACCTGCTACACCATATGTCAGTGTATATCCGATATGGCCTCGTGTACCATACGATTCAAAGGCATAGTAGGAGCCTCGAATTGCCAATAGTACAAGCGAAATACTAACGGGCACAAGTAAAATCGTTCCGTAATAAAAAGCGGTTTGCGGGAAAAAACCTACGATTCCTACAAAGAAGAATACTAAAAAGACATTGGTAACTTCCCAAACAGGCGATAAATAACGTTTAATAATATTTGTTAAAATATGATTTTTTCCAATAAGTAGGCTGTATGCATTAAAGAAGCCAGCACCAAAATCGATTGATGCGACTATGACATAGCCAAATAGGAATATCCATAATACTGAAATACCTAAAATCTCTAACGTCATAGGATGTCACCGCCTTTTTCAGAGTGGCGATCTTCAATCTCGCGTTCGATTGGGTTCTTTTTAAACATTCTTACCAATACGACAATACTTCCCACTGCTAATACTGCATAGACTCCTGCGAATAAAAGCAGCATTAAATCCACATGGTCGCTCGTCGTAGCTCCCTCAGGTGTACGCATTAGTCCATAAAGTATCCATGGTTGACGTCCAACTTCGGCAAGCCACCAACCTGCTTCAATAGCGATAATTGATAGTGGTCCTCCCGCTACGATAATCCATCTATACCATCGTGAATGAATAAACTGCCAGCACCGTGCTTTCCCTACAACATAAAGTAATGAAACTAGCATCATAAACATACCAATGGAAACCATGATATCAAAGAGATAGTGAATATAGAGTGGTGGTAGATCCTCTTCCTCAAATTGATCTAAGCCGATTACCTCTGCATTAGGATTAAAATGTGCAAGAATGCTTAAAGCATACGGAATTTTGATAGCATATTTAACTTCTTCTCCATCTAAGACACCAAATAATACAAGAGACGCCTTACCTTCTGTTTCAAAATGCCATTCTGCTGCTGCTAGTTTTTCGGGTTGATATTCGGCTAAGTATTTTCCTGAAAAATCTCCAATCACAGCGGCTGCTATGGAGAAAATCAAGCCAATTTTCATTAGTAAAAGTAGTGATTTTTTATGGTATACATGCTTCGAGCCTTTTAACATTCTAAATCCTGCAATAGCTGCTAGCACAAATGCCGATGTCATGTACGCTGTCACAAGTACATGTGCAACCTTCGTTGGCATGGCGGGGTTAAACATTGCAAGAAAAGGTTGAATATTAACAAGTTCTCCGTCTACGATATCAAATCCTCTTGGTGCGTTCATAAAAGCATTAACGATTGTGATAAAGACTGCCGACATCGATGCTCCGACAGCAACAGGGATTAACAGAAGCATATGCTTTTTCTGACTATCAAAGCGATCCCAAGTATATAAATAGATGCCCAAGAAAATCGCCTCAAAGAAAAATGCAAACGTTTCCATAAAAAGTGGTAACGCAATTGTTTGACCAGCGAGTTGCATAAAATTAGGCCATAATAATGATAGTTGTAAGCCGATTGCGGTTCCAGTTACCACACCGACTGCTACAGTAATGACAAAACCACGGGCCCAACGTCTTGCCATTAAGATATAATGTTCATCATTCTTTTTATACCCAGTCCATTGAGCAATCATAATCATTAACGGGACACCCACACCAATTGTTGCATAAATAATATGGAACGATAATGTTAACTCCGTTAATGCTCGGCTCCAATAGACCGCTGATTCATTAATCATCTCATTGCCCCCTTAACTTCCAAATATTCTTCCAAGAATAGAAAGTAGCATAATGATTGCAACACCAAAGCTTAGCCATATAAGCTTCTTTTCTTGTGACTTATACAAAGGCAACACTTCCTTTCCCTTATCCATACCCCCATTTTCCACTATTCCAACGAAAAAAACCTTAATAACGGACCGAAACTTCAGTCTATTATTAAGGTTTCAAATTTTGTTCAAGTAATATACGCACATTTGCCAAACATTTTTCTAATTTCATTCACATTCTTACTTCTAAAGCTTAGTTTATGGGATTTAGCCAGTTTTATTCTAATGATGGAATTTTAATTTGGAGCGGCCTCTCCTTCTTTGAGAGCACTTCAAGCAATCAAAAAAATACAAAATAAAGCTCATCCACAATAAAATCGGATGAGCTTTTCGGGTTCATTAAATACGGTCTTCCTCTCGAATATCTGCGAGTGGAACAAAGATTTCGATGTGACGCTTTAGGTTTTCAAATGTAGCAGGAGCGTCTCCGCCATATTCGCCATCGAGGTTAAGGTGGACCTCATTTTCTGTAGTAACTTTGACAACGCTAGCTTTTTTGTAGATGACACGATCATCATTTAAATGTTCGCCTCTTAGTGCCATGGCAGCTAGTTGAATAAATTCAGGAAGACTTACCTTCTTTAGCACTATTAAAGTAAAGTAACCATCATTAATGCTTGCATCAGGAGCTAGTTTTTCAAAGCCGCCTACTGAATTCGTTAACCCACATAGGAACATCATAGCGTCGCCATCAAATACTTCGCCATCATATTCAATGCGCATATGTGAGGCTTTGATGGATGGAATCATCTCAACTGCCTTTACATAATAGGCTAACTGACCAAGCATTGTTTTCATTTTGCTTGGTACTTCGTATGTTAGCTCTGTAATACGTCCGCCAGCAGCAATATTGATGAAATAGCGTTCGCCATTTAAGAGACCAACATCCACTGGCAATGTGTCGCCTTGAATAATAATGTCTACTGCCTCTTCAATATTTCGAGGGATATGCACGGCACGGGCAAAATCATTTGTAGTGCCCATTGGAATTAGACCAACTTTCGGACGGTTTTCAAATGGACTTACACCTGAAACAACTTCATTTAATGTGCCATCTCCACCAACTGCGATGATGATATCAAAACCGCGTTCTACCGCATTTTTTGCTGCAAGCGTTGCATCGCCTTCACATGTTGTTGCGTGACAGGATGTCTCATAGCCTGCTACCTCTAGTTTTTCCAACACCTCTGGTAGATGTTTCTTAAACACTTCGCGTCCAGATGTAGGATTATAAATGATTCTTGCTCGTTTCATAACATACCTTCCTGCTTCATAAGATTCTACTTCATTCAACGATTTGTACGTTGAAATGTTGCAATACTCTTGTTATTTTTGTAATGCTTCTGTTACTTGCTTCTTAAAGTCCTCATAAACAAATGTCCAATATGTTTGATTGGAGATATTTTCTTCACGAATTTCTGCATAAAGAGCCTTTTGTGCCTCTTCAAATGTTGGATCTTCTTTATCTGGTAAGCTTGCTCGTTTCGTTACGACGAACTCTTGTAATTCTGGTGCGCGTGGTCCCCATTTTCCAATCACTTCTCCAGCATCATCTAATAAGAGATAAATTGGAATTGCACGACCACCGTTTGTTAAATAACGATCAATTAGTTCTGTATCAGCATCACGGAAAACGGTACGCATATCTAATCCTGCCGCTTCAGCAATACGGCGAATAATTGGATTATTTAACATTGCGTCTCCGCACCAATCCTCTGTAATCGTTAAAATTTTAGGTTGTTTTTCTTTTAATAACTCAATAAAATCATCGTTTGTTGGTACTTCAAAGCCATCATAAATACGAAAGCTTTCTTCTTTTAACGTCGTCATGTTCTCCATATATTGCTGTATTGATATAGCTTCATTAAAATACTGTTGTTCTGTTTTCATTGGCTCGTCCCCCTTATTACTGTCTATTCTATATTTTGCTATGAATACTCTTTTTAAACAACTATTAAGTTTCGCAAAATGCAAATTTGTTACATTTTTGAAAATTAATAGCCGAGGGAGCAATGAAGCTCTCTCGGCTATTATGTTACAACGAGTATTATCGTTTGGCAATTTCTTGTTGTAATAATTTATTAACCATTGGTGGGTTAGCTTGACCTTTTGTTGCCTTCATAATTTGACCAACTAAGAAGCCAATCGCACGGTCTTTACCATTTTTGAAGTCCTCGATAGATTGAGCATTGTTATCTAAAACTTCTGTTACGATTGCTAGTAATGCACCTTCATCAGAAATTTGCACTAAGCCTTTTGCTTTCACAATATCTTGTGCAGATCCGCCATTTTCTACCAATTCAGCAAATACTTTTTTACCGATCTTAGAAGAAATTGTACCGTCTGTGATTAATTTCACCATTTCAGCAAGGTTTTCTGGTGTTAATGCAGTATCTTTTAGATCTTTTTGCTCTGCGTTTAAATAAGCAGAAACATCTCCCATTAACCAGTTAGCAGAAAGCTTAGCATCTGCCCCATTTGCTACCATTGCCTCAAAGAAGTCTGAGATCTCTTTAGAGATAACAAGAACTCCAGCATCATAAGGTGTTAAGCCTAGTTCTTCAACATAGCGTTTTTTACGAGCATCTGGAAGCTCAGGAATTTCAGATTTCACACGCTCTAACCATGCATCATCAATTGAAAGACGAACTAAGTCTGGCTCTGGGAAGTAACGGTAATCGTCTGTTCCCTCTTTAACACGCATTAAAATTGTTTTACCTGTTTTTTCATCAAAACGACGTGTTTCTTGCTCAATCACGCCACCAGATAATAATACATCTGCTTGACGTAATTCTTCATGCTCTAAACCACGACGAACATAGTTGAAGGAGTTCAGGTTTTTAAGCTCTGTTTTTGTACCAAATTCTTCTTGACCATAAGGGCGAATAGAAATATTGGCATCACAACGTAATGAGCCTTCTTCCATCTTACAATCAGATACGTCAGTATATTGAATAATCGATTTTAATTTTTCGAGATATGCATATGCTTCGTTTGGTGTACGAATATCTGGCTCAGAAACGATTTCAACAAGCGGTGTTCCTTGACGGTTAAAGTCAACTAGTGAATGGTCACCAGCATGTGAAAGTTTACCAGCATCTTCTTCCATATGAAGACGTGTGATACCGATACGTTTTGTATAGCCGTCTACTTCAATATCAATCCAACCATTTTTACCGATTGGTTTATCGAATTGTGAAATTTGATAAGCTTTCGGATTATCTGGATAGAAGTAGTTTTTACGGTCAAACTTTGTTTCTTGTTCGATTTCCATATTGAGTGCAAGTGCTGCACGCATAGCGAAATCTACTACATTTTTGTTCAGGACTGGTAGGACCCCAGGATAGCCTAAATCGATTACTGTTGTATTTGTATTTGGTTCAGCACCAAAGTGAGCTGGTGCTGGTGAGAAGATTTTTGAGTTAGTCTTCAACTCAACGTGTACTTCTAAACCAATGACTGTTTCAAAGTTCATGTTATTTTCCCTCCCACATTTGAGGAACTTCTTTATGGAACTCAGTTGCTTGTTCAAAAGCATGAGCCACACGGTAAATAGTTGCTTCATCGAAATATTTACCAATTATTTGTAAACCTAATGGTAGGCCGTTTTCAAAGCCACAAGGAATTGAAATCGCTGGTACACCTGCTAAGTTCATCGGGATTGTTAAAATATCGTTTGCATACATTGTCATTGGATCATCAACATTTTCACCAATCTTGAATGCTGGTGTTGGAGCTGTTGGTCCAATGATAACATCAAAGTCTTCAAATACTTTATCGTAGTCTGCTTTGATCAATGTACGTGCTTGTTGTGCTTTTTTGTAGTACGCATCATACGTACCTGCACTTAGTGAATAAGTACCTAGCATGATACGTCGTTTTACTTCATCACCAAAGCCTTGTGCACGTGTTTCTTTATAAAGGTCCATTAAATTTGTAACGTTTTCTGCACGGAAACCATAGCGGATACCATCGAAACGAGATAAGTTAGAAGACGCTTCAGATGAAGAAAGGATATAGTACGCAGCTAGTGCATATTTCGAGTGAGGAAGTGATACCTCTTCTACAGTAGCACCTAAGCCTTTTAATACCTCTAATGCCGCAAGCACTGATTGACGAGCTGCTTCACCAACTCCTTCACCAAGGAATTCTTTTGGCACAGCGATACGTAAGCCCTTAACATCACCAGTAAGAGCTGCAGCGTAATTTGGCACCTCAACATTCGCAGAAGTCGAATCATTTGGATCTAATCCAGCGATAGCTTCTAGTAATAGCGCATTATCTTCAACATTGCGTGTAATTGGTCCAATTTGATCTAGAGAAGATGCGAATGCAACTAGACCAAAACGAGATACACGACCATATGTAGGTTTCATCCCTACAACACCACAGTAAGCTGCAGGTTGACGGATTGAACCACCTGTATCTGATCCAAGAGAGAATGGTACTTCACCAGCTGCTACAGCTGCTGCAGATGCACCTGAAGAACCTCCTGGTACGTGGTTTAAGTTCCATGGATTTTTTGTTGTTTTATAGTATGAGTTTTCGTTTGAAGAACCCATTGCAAATTCGTCCATGTTTAATTTACCAACTGTAATCATGCCAGCTTCACGTAGCTTGTTGACAACAGTTGCATCATAGATTGGCATAAAGCCTTCTAGAATTTTAGAGGCACATGTTGTTTCTAAGCCTTCTGTTACGATGTTGTCTTTCACACCGATCGGTAGACCGAATAATGGTCCACGCTTTTCAAATGGTACTTTATCCATTTCAGCAGCTTGAGCAGTTGCTTTTTCTTCGTTTGAAGCAAGGAATGCTTGTACATCGCCATCAAGCTTTGCAATACGCTCGTATGCTTCTTTCGTTAAGTCAGCGATTGATAAGTTACCCGCTTTAATTTCTGCTTGTAACTCCTTAGCTGAACGTTCAAATAGCGTCATGAGGAATCCTCCTATGTTTTAGTATTACATGATAGCTGGTACTTTTACTTGACCATCTTCTTGTTCTTTTACGTTTAACATCATTACTTCGCGGTCTAAACCTTTTACTGCTACGTCTTCACGCATTACATTCACTAATGGTAAAACGTGCGTTGTTGGTTCAACATTTGTTGTATCCAGTTCATTTAACTGCTCCGCAAAGTCTGTAATTTTACCAAGCTGTTCAGCAAATTTCTCTGCTTCTTCTTCTGTAATTGCAAGACGTGCTAAATTTGCCACGTGCTTTACTTCTTCTTTTGTTAATTTAGCCATTTTTCACACCTCCGAATACTTGTTCAATTCATTGTTTTTATTGATAACAATAGGGTTGAATAAAGTTAACCATGCCAATAATCATAACATTTTTCATTTTAAAAATCACAACTTTCACTAAAAATATAGAAACTTTCACTACTATAACAAAGTGTTGTCTCTATCATCCTGTTGTGTTCCTCTATTTCAATCCATTACCATAAAAAATATAGTCAGCACAAAGGCTGACTATATTAATCATAGACATGCACGTAAGGGTCCTTGTCATTGGCCTTTTTGATGATTAATGCCTCAGGACCATTCACTGAAGTAACACTCACTTCCACATGAATATTATCAAATTGATTGATTAAAATCCCTGTTAAATATTGCGTAAATCCTATTATCTCTGCTTTGCCGAAAAATTGGATTGGGATTTCAATCGAAAGGTTTTGTATTTGTTTATTACGATAGAAACCAGTTCCGATCACACTTGTATAGTTAGAAAAATATTTATCAACATCTTGCTTGAAGTTCTTGAAGTTATTGTTGACATCTCGGTATACATCTTGTGAATCATCTGTTGGGAACAAGACGTAATTTTCATCTATACCTTCCCAATCAGCGATGCTGTTCTGCCCAGCTTTTGCTACACCATAGCTAAAGTATGTCCCTGGAATAATTTGATTACGGGCTTGCTGCTTAAACAGACCGACTACAATCGGTACATCCTTTAACTCTTCACGTGAACGTAAACGAGAAACGATTTCAGTAGCCATTTTTTTGCCCTGCTCAATAAGAGTAGACTCTGAAATTGGTTCCTCGTAATATTCGCCATACTGTTCTTTTTGATAGTAATAGATAGAATTTAAGGCAAGACCGATTGAAATCCCGCCTAGTTTCACTTTATTATCCTTCGTTTTTGTTAAGTAGTTTTGCTCTACAATATGGGATAAATAAACTGGAGCCTTTGTTGCTCGCTCCTCAGGTGTCATTGTGTCTGTTGTCGGTGGATTTAATCCATCCTCTGTTTGTGAACTACGAGCAAGCCAAGAGCTTACTGTACTTTCAGCTAAATATTGACCTTCTTGGAAGTAGTAGTTTTCTGTGTCGAACTCGTTTTGAGATAAACGCATTAAACCTGATTCAACTTCCTTCATATCATATTTCGTATAAATGTTAGATACCACTAGACCTCTACTTGCACTCTCTTTATAAGGGATAAGCGTCTTATAATAAGATTCATCAATTTGTATGCTTGGGATAATTGTTGTTTCAGCTTTTTCTTTCTGTTGCGTTTCCTGTGTAAGCTCTGTCTCCTTCTTGTCAGAAGGCACACAGCCGACTAGCATTGCAGCAGCTACGATTGCTGGAATGAGTCGAAAAGACTTCATTATTTAGTGCTCCTTTACTAATAGTCAATTTTAGGTCGACGAATCTACTCGACGCCTTGTTGTAACGGTTGTGCACTCAACATTGCCTCCTATTCATAAAAGGGAGGATATCATGCACTTATTAAATGAGGTTAAGTTGTTCAATTAAGTTATCTTCAGTCCAAACTTCGATACCCAATTGCTCAGCCTTTGTTAGTTTAGAGCCTGCATCCGCACCTGCGATCACTAGATCTGTTTTTTTGCTGACACTACCCGTGACTGTACCACCTAACTCTTCTATTTTCGCTTTTGCTTCGTTGCGTGTCAATTGCTCAAGTTTACCAGTTAAGACAATTGTTTTACCTGCAAAAGGACTATCACCTATCGCTACTTCTACTTTTTTACCTTTGTATGTCATATTCACGCCTGCTTCAGCAAGACGCTTAATGACTGCTCGTGCATCTTCATTTGAGAAATACTCCACTAACGATGAAGCCATTTTATCTCCAATTTCATAAATTGCCACAAGCTGCTCCTCTGTTGCAGCCATCACTGCTTCCATTGAACCAAATTCCTCTGATACGATTTTGGCTGCTTTTTCACCAACATGACGAATTCCTAGTCCAATTAATAAACGCTCCATCGAATTTTCCTTCGATGCTTGAATGGCATTTACTAAATTAGTTGCTGATTTTTCGCCCATACGCTCCAATTCCACAAGCTGCTCTACCGTTAAATGATACAGGTCAGAAACATCATGTATTAAATCTGCACGTAATAATTGCTCCACTACTTTATCCCCAAGACCGTCAATATTCATCGCGTTTCGAGAAACAAAATATTTTATGCTTTCTGCAATTTGCGCAAAGCACGCAGGATTTACACAGCGCAGGGCAACTTCGCCTTCAATCCGAATCAATTCACTATCACAAACAGGGCAATTTTTTGGCATGACAAAAGGGACTGAATCCTCAGGACGTTGTTCTATTAGCACACCCACAACTTGAGGAATAATGTCACCAGCTTTTCGAATAATAACTGTATCTCCAAGACGAATATCCTTATCTCGAATTAAATCTTCATTGTGTAAAGAAGCACGTTGAACCGTCGTTCCCGCTACTTGTACGGGGGTTAAAATCGCTGTAGGAGTAACAACACCTGTACGACCTACTGTTAAATCAATATCAAGTAACGTTGTAACAACTTCCTCTGCGGGAAATTTATAGGCAATCGCCCAGCGTGGACTCTTTGCTGTATAACCTAGTTCATCTTGCTGAGCATAACGGTCAACTTTAATAACAATTCCGTCAATCTCGTAAGCTAATTTTGGACGGTTTTCTGTCCAATGTTCTATAAAGGCCATTACCTCTTCAATAGTAGAGCATCGTTGGCGTTCTTTATTGGAAGGGAAGCCTAAGCCTTCTAAATAATCAAGCATTTCTGCATGACCGTCGATACCATATACTTCACCGTCTCCGCCAATGGCATAGATAAACGTTGATAATTGGCGACTGGCCGCAATTTTAGGGTCTAACTGACGTAATGAGCCAGCAGCAGCATTCCGTGGATTAGCAAACAACTCCTCACCATTGTTAGCACGTTGGGCATTTAAGTTTTCAAAGGATTTTTTTGGCATATACGCCTCACCACGTACTTCAATCGTAATGGGTTCCTTTAAACGAAGGGGAATCGCACGGATTGTCTTTAAATTGGCGGTAATATCTTCTCCTACCACACCATCTCCTCTTGTAGCCCCTTGTACAAACATGCCATTTTCATATTTTAATGAAATAGCTAAACCATCTATTTTCAGCTCACATACATATGAAAATTGATCTCCGATAGCCTGACGCACTTTACGATCGAATTCTCGTAAATCCGCTTCATGAAAAGCATTTGAAAGACTAAGCATTGGGTAATCATGCGTCACTTTTTTAAAACCCTCTACCACTGCTCCACCAACACGCTGCGTAGGAGAATCGGGGTAAATAAGGGATGGGTTCGCTTCTTCTAATGCAATCAGTTCCTGTAATAGCTGGTCATAGACACTATCTGCTACGACAGGTTTATCTAACACATAATAGGCATAACCATATTCATGCAGTAATTTATTTAACTCCGCTATACGCTGTTCTATTTCGTTCATTTACGTTCCTCCGCTTACGCTTTTTCAATCGGTGCAAATTGAGCAAGTAATCGCTTTATACCAATTGGTTGTGGGAATGCGATATCAAGCTCTGTACTATCACCTTCACCTTTTACACTAACAACCATACCTGTTCCCCATTTTTTATGAATCGCCTTATCTCCAGCTTTCCATCCAAATTGATCTCCCCCCGTTGCTTGTAAACGTGCTGTGGCAGGTTGTGTTTGCTGAATAGCACCCAGCGTACGCTTTTGATGGCCACCGATTGAACGATTGTTAGTAGCAAATGGTACTGTTGATGTTGTCCCTGCCTTAGAAATTGACTCTGTAATATCTTGAGAAATTTCACCTAAAAATCGGGATGCATTATTAAAGCTTGAACGACCAAAAATCGTTCGGCTTTGGGCACATGTTAAATATAGACGTTCCTCAGCACGGGTCACACCTACGTACATAAGGCGGCGTTCCTCTTCCATTTCTTCTTGATCGTCTAGTGAGCGTGAATGTGGGAAGATGTTTTCCTCCATACCGATAATAAAGACAACTGGGAACTCTAAGCCTTTAGCTGCATGCATCGTCATTAAAATAATATTGCCTTTAGATGCATCCTCTTTGTCAAGTGCATCAATATCAGCTATAAGGGCTAAATCTGTTAAAAAGGCAATTAAGCTTTTATCATCACTGCGCTCTTCAAAAGCCTTTGTGACAGATAAAAACTCTTCAATATTTTCTAAACGGCTTTCTGCTTCAATTGTTTTTTCGTTTTGTAACATTGCTCGATAACCCGATTTATCAATAACTTGCTCCACAATTTCAGTGACCGATAGATATTCCTGCATTTGTGTAAAGCCTTTAATCATGGCATAAAATTGCTCAGCCGAATTTGCTGCTTTCCCTGATAATCCCATGAAAACAAGATCATTCATCGCGTCAAAAATCGAACGATCCTGATCTATCGCATAACGTGCCATTTTTTCAAAGGAAGTTGCACCAATACTGCGCTTTGGCTCATTAATAATACGTGCTAGTGATAAATCATCATCATTATTAGCAATAAGTCGTAAATATGCTAGTAAGTCCTTTATCTCTTTTCGATCATAGAACTTTGTTCCGCCTACTATTTGATAGGCCATATTGGACTTAACAAGTACTTCCTCCATTACACGAGATTGAGCGTTTGTACGATATAAAATAGCAAAGTCATCAAATGAACGATTTTCTTTTTCAATTAACTGTTGAATCGTTTGTACAACAAATTGCGCTTCCTCCTGCTCGTTATAAGCTTTATATAGTGCAATCTTTTCACCTTCTGAATTTTCTGTGCGTAATTCTTTTGGGTAACGTGTTGTATTATTTTGAATGACGTCATTGGCTGCCTGTAGGATGCGTTTAGTTGAACGATAATTTTGCTCTAGCATAATCACCTTTGCAGTTGGATAATCCTTTTCGAAGGATAGGATATTCCCAATATCTGCACCACGCCAACGATAGATAGACTGATCGGAATCACCTACAACACAAATATTTTTAAATTTCTTTGCTAGTAATTGTACAAGTAAATACTGAGATTTATTGGTATCTTGATATTCATCGACATGAATATATTGAAATTTATTTTGATAATATTCAAGCACTTCAGGTACACGTTTAAACAACGTAATCGTCGTCATAATCAAATCATCAAAATCAAGGGATTGGTTGCGGCGTAATCTTTTCTCATAGCCTTTATAGACACGTGCAACTGTTTGTTCATAAGGATTCTTATCATTCATTTGGCCTGCGTAATCATCCGCTGCTATACACTCGTTTTTTGCTGCACTAATAGCATTTAAAATTGCTCGTGGCTCAAAACGTTTTGGATCAATATTTTCTTCCTTCATCACATTTTTGATGACTGAAAGCTGATCCGTAGAATCTAAAATAGAGAAATTACGAGAAATGCCTAGTTGATCGATATTACGACGTAAAATTCTTACACACATAGAGTGGAAAGTAGAAACCCACATACTATCGCCCGTACCATTACCAAGAATGCCATCAATACGTTCACGCATTTCTCGTGCTGCTTTATTTGTAAATGTAATCGCTAAAATTTTAGAAGGATATACTTCCTTTTCGATAACTAGGTAAGCAATACGATGTGTTAAAACTCGTGTTTTTCCTGACCCAGCGCCTGCCATAATGAGTAATGGTCCTTCAGTTGTTTTAACTGCTCTTTCTTGTTCAGGATTCATGCCTGCTAGTAAATTTTTTGTTAACTGTTCCATTTCGCACCGCCTTACAAACATTTGTTCTAAAATTATAACGTATTTTTAACAGCCTTAACAGTCGCAAGTGCAGCTTTTAAATCTTCGTAAATAATATTTCCAACTACTACCGTATCTGCAACGCGTGCCATTTCCTCTGCTTGCTTTACAGATGTTATGCCACCACCGTAAAAGAGTTTGGTATGCTTCAGTTCGTTTTTCACAGCACTAACTACCTCTAGATTGCCATACATTCCACTGTACTCTAAATAAAAAACAGGCAGTTTAAAGAAATTCTCTGCCATGCGTGCATAAGCTACCACGTCATCAATCGTTAAATCTGTTTTCGCACCCGTTACATGGGCTACTTTACAATCAGGATTTAAAATACAATATCCTTCCGCTACTAATTCATCCCATACCATAATATCGCCGTATTCTTTAATAGCCTCATGATGTAAATTTTTAATCCATTTTGGATCATCACTATTTAATACCGTTGGGATGAAATAATAGTCGTAACCTGGTGTTACCGCATCGATCGTAGAAATTTCAAGTGCTATCGGCACCTCAAAACGACGCACTCGAACAAGTAAATCTAATACCCCATCCAACGTTACATTATCTGTTCCCCCGACCAAAATAACATCTGTCCCAGACTCGCAAATTTTTTCTAATGCTTCATCGGAAATGTCCTTCGCTGGATCTAGCTTGAACACATGTCTCCATTCTAAATAATCCATCTATGTTTACCACCTATCATTTTCTATCTATTCGTTTACAAGTATAGCTTATGATACACGACAAAAAAATGAAAAAGACCGAGTAGAACTTCTACTCAGCCTTTTTTCTGACTATTCTTTTGGTGCTTGGAATGGTTTTTCATCTGGATACAAACGACCTAACATTTCATCATATGTATCATTCCCATAATCGAAGCAGCGACGCACGCGCGAAATAGTTGCAGTACTTGCCCCTGTTTCCTTTTTAATGGATTCGTAGGTTTTCTTTAATCGTAATAAATGTGCAACCTCAAAGCGTTGTGCCAACGATTGAATTTCACTAATCGTACATAAATCATCAAAAAACTTATAGCATTCCTCGATGTCCTTCAACTCTAACACTGCTTTAAATAATTGATCTGTTTGATGCCCCCGAATTTTTTCGATTTGCATACAATTTTCCTCCCTTTAAGGCTGCGTTTTCACCATTGCTTGTAACCCTGGCGAAGATGGTACGAAATGAACCCACGACTTTCCTGGTACAAGCTTTACAGGATCCCCTGTTTGCTCTACAGCCATTGGTATTCCATTAACATTAGCCCATTTGACTTCCCTCAAATAGCCATTTTGAAATACATACGCATTTCCACCAGACGTTAAATCAATTGCTTGGCGACCAATATCATCAATTGTTTGGTGATCCATTTCGAAAAATAGAACATTTGCTAATGACACTGTTTCGCCTGTTAACATATCTTTTGTGTCCACGCTAGCCGATTGTCGTTCATAGTGATTCGTTTGATGATTATACACATACGCGTTATGGAAATCTTCATTATTTCCGTAATAAATGTCAACTTGACTTGTTTCAATACCTATTTTACCACGTTCATCTGGTTCATAAAAAGCCTGAAGTACTTTTTCACTGTAATTCATTGAAGCGCCTACCATTTCAGCACCTTTTAGAATGTTTTCTGATGTAATATAGGAATTGTGTGGCGCAACGCGGTCGTTAGAACGTTTAAACAGAATACCATCATAAGCCATACCGTTGATATTGTCGACGATACGATGATCAAGCATTGTTTTCGCCTCAGGACTATAGCCATGTGCTACATAAAAGGCATCAAATCCCTTGGCCATATCGATAAAATAAGAGCGTGCACTACGAACTGGCCCAATATTTTCAGGCAGTTCACTTTGGTATACTGCTAAAAAGCGTGTCACATTACCTTCTGCAAGCATTTCATAAGTGATATCCGCCGCAGCTAAGCCTGATTGTGGACGTGCCGCTGGATGATTATTAATGGTTACGATAATTGGTCGCTGTGTAATTTCTTCTTGTACAGCCTCCCCAGTAAGTGGTGCAACAAATGCTGGTTGTTGCACAGGCTCCTCCACTACTGCTTCTTCCTCTACAATTGGTTCATCATCCTCTTTGACTTTTGGTGTATCCTTTGAACATCCCCCGATTACCAAAGCACTAAATGCAAAAGCAATCCATAATTTTTTCGATTTGAACACAAGCATATCTCTCCTTTGAACAATTACAATATTTGTAATTGTTTAAACAACTGAAACACTTTCATGAATTAGCGCATAACAGCAGGTAATAATAACTTATTCTTCATCACATCGAAAATTCCTTGTGGTGTTATACGAATATATGGTAAATGAGTAGATTGTAAAAATAATAATGTATAAATGGCATCTCCTAATTGATAGCCTCTATCTGCTAAAGCTTGTTTTAAAGCCTTTTCTTTCTCTGTTAAAGTGAATACATCTCCATCATATAAAAGTCCACCAATTGTTAATGGTATGTCCGCTATAACTTCTCCTTTTTCGACGAGAACAATACCACCATTCATTGCCTTCATTTCTTCGAAGGCTTTAATCATATCGTCTTTATTTTTTCCAATTAACAATATGTCACCAGTGTTGGAATAAGAGGATGCAAAGCCTTGGACATCCGTTGCAAATCCTTTAATCATTGTATTTACATGCCAGTTGCCTTTTCGGTTAATGAGCATTAAATAGCACTCATCATGATTTGCCAATGGCCCTTCTTTCGTAATTAAAGAATTATAAGGCTTTGTAATCACATCATTAACTAATTGAATCCCAAACGGCATAGAAAACTGGAAATCCTGTGAATCTAATGAGAAATCTAAATCTAAAGCTGGGATGGCAGAATAATCAATTGTCGCCATTCTATGCACACGATCCCCATTACGCTTCAACCAGACACCCTTTGATAAAACACTTTCTGGAACAGGATGATATTCATCTTGTAAAATATTGAGTGAAGCAAAACGCCCTGTTGCGATAAAACCATGTAAATTAGACATGTTGTAATAACGTGCTACATTATAGGAAGCCATTTGATAAGCATCAATAGGAGATACCCCTGCATCTAAAGCTACTTGAATGCATTTATCCATCACACCATCCTCATGGAATGAAGGAGTTGAACCGTCTGTTGTCATCATTAAATGATCAAAGATTGGAAGCTCTTTTTCTACTATTCCTTTTAGTAGATGTGGTAAATCTGGTCGTATGGAAGAATGACGTAAAGTTACAGCATAGCCCTGCATAATACGACGCTCTACCTCTTCTACTGTCATTGCCTCATGATCACCATCAGCACCAAGCAGTTTCATTCGTGCCAATGTTCTTTCTGAAGCTCCAGGGAAATGACCTTCAATTTTTTTTCCCAGTCCCTTAGCCATTTGCATACGATAAAGCATTTGATCGTCGCCATGCAACAGCTTAGGCCAGCCTGTCAACTCTCCACCAAGTAAGACATCACTTCGCTCTAACCACTCTAATATAGAAGTATTAGAGAAAACCTCTTCTTCTTGCTCCAATTCAGTTTGTGAGTCAAAGCGAGTCCACCAATAAAAAGAAAAAGGTAGCTTTTTCAAACTCTCTAAAATTGAAAACGCTTTCTTATTTTCTAAATTTAAAACAAAGCTTAAATTATCCGAAATAAAAGTTGTTGTCCCAAGCTGACCACAAAAATCTGCAAATGACTGTGGATGATAAAGCTGGAATGGGTGTACATGTGGCTCAATATAGCCAGGTACGATTGTTTTTCCTGTACAATCCACCACTTCTGTTCCTTCTAATAAAGGAGGCATTCTGTCACCAGCATAGACAATGCGATCTCCCAAAATCCAAATGTTCCCTACTATGAATTGCTTTAACATACTATGCAAATAACGTGCATTCTTCAGCACGATATCTGGTGCCTTTTTCCCATCGATTACTGCTAATTGTTGACGTATTTTTGTTATTTTCCATACTGGATCCATGCTATTCGCTCCTTCCTAAATTACGTAATTTTTCATTGTGTAAATCCAACTTGAAATCACATACTACTACTGCATAATCGCATATTTTCATAAAAATTATGCTTTATGCAATCATCTTGTTTCAATCGTAACACAGCACTTTCATAAAGCAAAGTGCACCTCGCTTATTTTTTCCACAATGACTAAAGGAGGAAGTAATGATGATGCAGCAAGCAAATTTAAGCGAAAAGAATGCATTTTGTCGTTTTGCCATGGGGACAAGTTTAACCGCATTTGGTATCGCTAAAGTTTCTAGAAATCCTAATTGTACAAAAGGTCGATTAATGATTGCATTAGGTGCCATGAAAATGGCTGAGGGACTTTTTAAATATTGTCCAACGAAAGCAGTTTTAAGCTCCAATATGCAGAATGCCATGAACACCTCTATGCAAAGTATGTTCAGCGGGCAAAATTCTATGTCTACTGAACAAATCGATAAGCTCATGAAGGATTTTTCCTCTGCTATAGCTGGTAATTCTTCAGGTTCACAAGCTACTGCTTCAAAACAATCTAACACCAGCACTTCAACTCAAAATTCCTCAAATAGTAGCGATTCTTCAACGAATAAAGCTCAGAATCCTTCTTAGTCAAAGGAGCCGTCCCAATCTATTATTGAGACGGCTCTTACCTCTTACGTTTTGAAACAACAAGAGGTTTCAAAAGACGATAAAAAATATTTAGTGAAAATAATAATTACTTAAACGTACGCCAGCCAATATCTTTACGGAAGAAAAAGTGATCCCATGTTTCCGTTGCAATACCTTCATAAACCTTTTCCTGTGCTTCTTGTAAAGTAGCTGCTTTTGCACCAACTAACAGTACACGTCCTCCATTACCAACGAATTGACCGTCTACTAATTTTGTACCTGCATGGAAAACTGCATGTGATGTCGAAATTGCCTCTAAATTCGGTAATACCTTACCTTTTTCAACGTCTCCTGGGTAACCCTCTGCTGCAATGACTACACCAAGCATTGCTTCTTCTGACCATTGTAAATCAAAAGGCTGTTCATCCATTAACGCCATCATAAATGCACCAAAATCTGAAACCATACGTGGCAATACAACTTGCGTTTCAGGATCACCAAAACGAGCATTAAACTCTATGACCTGAGGACCTTTCTTTGTTAAAATTAACCCTGCGTATAAAATACCTGTAAAGGAAGCACCATCTGCCTCCATCCCTTTAACAGTTGGTTCTACAATAGTTTGAAATGCAATATCTATTACCTCTTGTGGGATTTGTGGTACTGGTGAATAAGCACCCATACCTCCTGTGTTTGGTCCTTTATCACCGTCATAAGCTCGTTTATGATCTTGTGCAATAACCATCGGATAAATTTGTCCTTTGTGCACAAAAGACATAAAAGAGAATTCTTCACCGTCTAAAAATTCCTCAACGACAACACGTGAAGAGGATTCACCAAAACGTTGGTTTCCAATCATATCCTCTACAGCTTCAATCGCTTCTTCCTCTGTCATTGCCACAACGACGCCCTTACCAGCCGCTAAACCATCAGCCTTAATGACAATAGGCGCCCCTTGTTCTTTAATATACGCTATTGCTTTTTCTGCTTCAGTAAATGTTTCATGTGCTGCTGTAGGAATATTGTATTTATTCATAATTTCTTTCGCATAGGATTTACTGCTTTCTATTTGAGCAGCAACTTTTGTAGGACCAAAAATACGTAAACCTCTAGCTGTAAAGAAATCGACAATGCCTTCAGCAAGCGGCTGTTCTGGGCCAACAAATGTTAATGCAATATCATTTTCCTTGGCAAATTGAGCGAGACCTGCGAAATCCATTGTATCAATAGCAACAACTTCTACTTCGCCTCGCATCCCATCATTTCCTGGCGCTACGAATACGTTGTTCACTGATGGAGAGATGCTAAATTGTTTAGCGATTGCATGCTCACGGCCACCGCTTCCGATTACTAATACATTCATTTTAGAGAATCCTCCTCTTTGTAAGTAAAACCGAGATGAACCAACATCTCGGTCTGTTTAGATTTCTATATAATTTCACAATTAATGTTTAAAATGACGTACGCCTGTGAATACCATCGCAATGCCGTATTCATTTGCTTTATCAATGGAATCTTGATCTTTAATGGAACCACCTGGTTGAATAATTGCTGTAATTCCTGCAGCTGCCGCCGCCTCCACAGTATCGCTCATTGGGAAAAATGCATCTGATGCTAATGCAGCACCTTTCGCTTTTTCTCCAGCTTGTTCAAAGGCAATTTTAGCTGCACCTACACGATTCATTTGCCCTGCACCAACCCCAAGTGTCATTTGAGAATCTGTTACAACAATCGCATTGGATTTCACATGTTTGACAACAGACCAACCAAGTTGCAATGCTTCCCATTCTTGCTCTGTTGGTTCACGATCTGTCACCACTTTAATATCCGCATTGCCAAAGCCATAACGATCTGGCTCCTGTACAAGAAGGCCACCCTCAACTGATACTACATTGAATGAATCTTGTTTCGCTTGCTCGAAAGGAATTGTTAGTAAGCGGATATTTTTCTTTTTCGTTAAAATATCCAATGCTTCTTGTGAAAAAGCAGGTGCAATAATAATTTCGAGGAAAATATGACTTAGCTTCTCAGCAGTTGCTGCATCCACTTCCATATTTAATGCGATAATACCGCCAAAAATAGATGTTGGATCTGCTTCATATGCTTTATCGAATGCTGCCTCTAACGTGACACCAGTGCCAACACCACATGGATTCATATGTTTCACCGCTACAGCAGCTGGCATTTCAAATTCTTTTACAATTTGCAATGCTGCATTACCATCTTGAATATTATTGTAGGATAACTCTTTACCATGTAATTGTGTAGCATAAGCTAATGAAAAGTCAGAGCCAAGACGCTTTTGGTAGAAGGCCGCTTTTTGGTGAGGGTTTTCGCCATAGCGTAAATTTTGCTTTAATTCATATGTCATCGTTAAGCTCTCTGGGAACTCTTCTTCAGTCAGGTAGTTCGAAATATAAGAATCATAAGCGGCTGTGTGACGGAAAACTTTCGCAGCTAGTTTACGACGTGTTTCAATTGTTGTGGCACCGTCTGCTTTAAGTTCCTCTAATACTGTTGCATAGTCATTGCTGTCCACGATTACTGTTACATATTGATGGTTTTTTGCAGCAGAACGTAACATAGTTGGACCACCGATATCAATGTTTTCAATTGCATCATCCCAAGTTACATTAGGCTTTGAAATTGTTTCAACAAACGGATAGAGATTCACACAAACAATTTCAATTGGTTCAATTCCATGCTCATTCATCTGTGCTTGATGAGAGACATCATCAAACTTTCCTAATAGACCACCGTGAATCATTGGATTTAAAGTTTTCACACGACCATCTAAAATTTCAGGAAACTTCGTTACTTCATCTACTGCTGTTACAGCTACCGCATTATCCTGTAACATTTTTTTTGTACCGCCAGTTGATAAAATTTCATAACCTAATGCTACTAATTCCTTTGCAAATTCTAAAATACCATCTTTATTGGAAACACTGATTAATGCACGTTTTGTCACAACAATATCCTCCTAATTTTTATCGTGCTGTCCACGAACTGACTTGCTTCAATAGATTAATAGAGTTAGGTCTTACTTGTTGAGTAGGATTCTCGACCTAACTCCCTCTTCAGTTACTGTAATAATTGCTGTAATGCCTTTGTATATAATAAATGCTCTTGTTTGTGAATTTCAACTTCTGTTGCCTCGCGATTTCCTTCAATGACAGGTACCGCTGCCTGAGCGATAATTGGTCCAGTATCCATTCCTTCATCAACAAAATGCACTGTTACACCTGTTATTTTCACACCATGATTAATGGCTTGTCCAATAGCGTCCTTTCCAGGAAAGGCAGGCAATAGGGACGGGTGAATATTAACAATTCGCTGTGGAAAGGCTGCTAATAATACGTCACTGATTAAACGCATATACCCAGCAAGCACAATCCATTTCACATCGCACTCATGTAAAGCTTCGATAATAGCTGTCTCATATGCTGACTTCGAGACAAACTCTTTTGGATTCAATGCTAACACTGGAATCCCAAAGTTTTCAGCACGTGTTACTACAAATGCTCCAGGCTTATCTGTGACCACTAGTGCGACCTTTGCATGGAGTTCACCACGTTCAATGGCCTCTTGAATGGCTTGAAAATTGCTACCGCTACCTGACGCGAACACGGCTATTTTTGTTGGTGCAGTCATTACACTAAACTCCCATCATGTGAGCCATTAAATACTACTCCGTCACCTTTAATAACACGTCCGATTGTATAAGCCTTTTCACCATTTGCTTCAACTGCAGCGATTACTTTATCAGCTTCAGTTTCTGGCACAGCTATTACAAAGCCAATACCCATGTTAAACACATTATATAAATCTTTATCTTCTAGCTGACCTTTCTCTTTTAGGAATTCAAAGATACGTAATACAGGCCAAGAACCTAAGTCGATTTCCGTTGCTAGTCCCTCTGGCATCATGCGTGGTAGATTTTCATAGAAACCGCCACCTGTAACATGTGCACAGCCATGTACATCTGCTGCCTTTAAAGCTGCTAGCACAGGTTTAGCATATAGCTTTGTTGGCACTAGAAGCGCCTCACCGATTGGGCCTAGATCTTCATAGCCTTCTACAATAGCATCCACAGCATATTGATGATCTGCAAAGACAATTTTACGCACTAAAGAATAACCGTTTGAATGTACACCACTTGATGCAATTCCAATAAGTACATCGCCTTCTACGATTTCTTCACCTGTCACGATAGCAGACTTTTCACACGCACCTACTGCAAAGCCAGCTAGATCATATTCATCTTCTTCATAAAGACCAGGCATTTCCGCAGTTTCTCCACCTATTAGAGCCGCACCTGATTGCACACAGCCATCTGCAACACCTTTGACAATTTGTTCGATTTTTGCAGGCTCTGCTTTTCCAAGAGCTACGTAATCTAAAAAGTACAGCGGTTCTGCTCCTTGAGCAACAATATCATTTACACACATTGCTACACAGTCCACACCGATTGTATCGTGCTTGTCTACCATGAAGGCTAGCTTTAGCTTTGTTCCAACACCATCTGTCCCCGAAATAAGAACAGGTTCTTTAAGATTCAGTTCTGACAAGTCAAACATGCCACCAAAACCACCAAATGTCCCCATTACACCTAGACGGTTCGTACGTTCAACATGAGACTTCATTCGTTTTACGGCTTCATAGCCCGCTTCAATATTTACACCTGCTTGTTCATATGCCTTTGACACGCAGAGTTCCTCCTTATCATCCAAGTCGCCTAAGTTTCCTAGATAGAAATGACTGTAAGACACTAATTTGTTGCGATGTTGTTCTTAACGTAATAATTCTTTTTCATGTGGCAAAATCGTATCCGGGAAAATCTCTGTTGGATATTTGCCTGTAAAGCATGCAAGACAAAGTCCTCGGTTTTCATCTTCGTATGGTCGTGCAATTGTTTCTACCATCCCCTCAACAGAAAGGAATGTCAGAGAGTCTGCACCAATTGCTTCACGAATTTCATCTACATTATGACTAGAAGCAATTAGTTCTTCATGCGTTGATGTATCAATGCCATAATAACAAGGGTTTGTCATCGGCGGTGATGAAATCACAACATGAACTTCCGCTGCGCCAGCATCTTTTAGCATTTTGACAATGCGACGAGATGTTGTACCACGAACGATAGAATCATCAACCATTACTACTTTTTTTCCTTTTACGACTTGAACAACAGGTGAAAGTTTCATTTTCACACCACGTTCACGTAGCTCCTGTGTCGGCTGAATAAACGTACGACCAACATAACGGTTTTTAATAAGACCTAATTCATAAGGGATTCCACTTTCTTCTGCAAAACCAATCGCTGCGGAAATACTTGAATCAGGAACACCTGTTACAACATCTGCTTCAATATGCGCACACTCACGAGCAAGCTGTTTACCCATACGTTTTCGTGCCATATGAACGTTAATACCATCAATATCCGAATCAGGACGTGCTAAATAAACATATTCCATCGCACACATCGAACGTTTATCCATATCAGCAAAACGATCTGATTTTACGCCCTCATCATTAATAATGATTAATTCACCTGGTTCTACCGAACGAACGAATTCTGCACCAATTAAATCGAATGCACAAGTTTCAGAAGCTACCACCCAGCCATCTCCTAGCTTTCCAAGAGATAATGGACGTAAACCATGTGGATCACGTGCAACAAGCATTTCATCCTTTGTCATAATTAAGAAAGAATAGGCACCCTTTAAAAGAGATAGGGCATTTTTCACCTTCGCACGGAATGGTGAATGCGAACTTTTCTTAATAAGATGCGCCAACACTTCTGTATCAGAGCTAGAGTGGAAAATGCTACCTTGTCGCTCTAGATATTGCTTTAAATGTGTCGCATTGACTAAGTTACCGTTATGGGCAATTGAAAGGCTACCAGTTGAGGAGTGGAATAATAATGGCTGTACATTTTCAATACCGCCACCACCAGCAGTCGTATAACGAACATGCGCAATAGCTGCTTTGCCGTTCACTGCTTTTAATTTATCTTCGTTGAAAACATCATTAACTAGTCCTTCGCCTTTCACCGCGCGAAGATGCTGTCCGTCTGAAACGACAATTCCAGCGCCTTCTTGTCCACGGTGTTGAAGAGCATGAAGCCCGTAATAGCTAAGGTGCGCTGGACTTGGGTTACCCCAAATACCAAACACCCCACATTCTTCGTTTAAGCCTCTGAGTTCAGCAAGCATGGGATTGCTCCTTTCCAATTAGAACGGAATTCCTCCACTGTACCTTCTACAAGCACACCTTTGTCCCCGTTGATTTTCACAAGTGCATCGTTTGTTACGACACCAATTTTTTGAGCATCTTTCATGATTTCTACAAATGCTGCAGCATTTTCTTCTTTAACTGTAACAACAAAACGAGATTGACTCTCACTGAATAGCGCAGTTGTTGCAGAGCCTGTTAATGTTACATCCACACCAAGACCGTTAGCGCCAAATGTTGTTTCAGCAATCGCCACAGCTAGACCTCCCTCTGCTACATCATGCGCAGATTGAACAAGGCCTGCTTTAATCGCCTTTAATAAAGCTTGCTGACGTGTCGCTTCAACCTCTAAATCAATAGCTGGCGCTTTCCCTGAAATAACACCATTATTTAAAAGTTTTTGAAGCTCTGAACCGCCAAACTCTGTTTTTGTCTCACCAATAACAAAGACAAGATCTCCTGCTGCCTTTACATCCTGTGTCGTTACATGTGCTAAGTCTTCAATAAGACCAACCATACCAATTGTTGGCGTTGGATACACCGCTTCGCCTGAACGCTCATTATAAAGAGAAACGTTACCTCCGATTACTGGAGCATTTAATGCCGTACAAGCTGCCGAAATACCATCTGCAGATTTTTCAATTTGCCAGAAGATTTCTGGTTTCTCTGGATTACCGAAGTTTAAGCAGTCTGTAATCGCAAGTGGCGTGCCACCAGTTGCCACGATATTACGAGCTGCTTCGGCTACTGCGATAGCACCACCCACTTCTGGATCTAAATAGATATAACGTGAGTTACAGTCTGTTGTCATTGCCAACCCTTTATTTGTGCCACGTACTCGAATAACAGCAGCGTCAGATCCTGGTTTAACAACTGTTGATGTACGTACCTGATAATCATATTGATCGTATACCCATTCTTTAGAAGCAATTGTCGGTGCTTTTAATAAAGCAATGAGTGTTTCTTTGTAATCAGTCACAGCAGGTTCAGTGTTTTCGATTGCTTGGAACTGAGCATAGTATGCAGGTTCTGCAGATGGTTTATGATAAACAGGTGCATCTTCTGCTAATGCGTCTGCAGGTACCTCTGCAACTACTTGTCCTGCGTGTAGCAGACGAAGCATTTTATCATCTGTAACGCGACCAATCGCTACTGCATCTAAATCGTATTTATCGAAAATCGCTTTAATTTCATCTTCGCGACCTTTTTTCACAACTAAAAGCATACGTTCTTGAGACTCAGACAACATCATTTCATACGCTGACATTCCTGTTTCACGCTGAGGCACTAAGTCTAAGTTCATTTCTACACCAGAACCAGCCTTTGAAGCCATTTCTGCTGAAGAAGAAGTAAGACCAGCTGCACCCATATCTTGAATACCAACTAGAGCATCCGATTTTACAACCTCTAAACAAGCTTCAAGTAAAAGCTTCTCCATAAATGGATCTCCAACTTGTACCGCTGGACGTTGGTTTTCTGATTCCTCAGTTAATTCCTCAGAGGCGAATGTTGCACCATGAATACCATCACGGCCTGTTTTCGCTCCAACATACATCACTGTATTACCTACACCAGCAGCAATGCCTCGTTGAATATCTTTATGATCAATTAAACCGACACACATAGCATTCACTAGAGGATTACCTTCATAGCAAGGATCAAATTGAATTTCGCCACCTACTGTTGGGATTCCGATACAGTTACCATATCCTGCGATTCCCGCTACTACTTCTTCAAATAGATATTTACCACGTGCTGACTTTAATTCACCAAAGCGTAATGAGTTTAACATAGCGATTGGACGTGCACCCATTGAGAAAACGTCACGGATAATACCACCGACACCCGTTGCAGCCCCTTGATAAGGTTCTATTGCAGATGGATGGTTATGCGATTCCATTTTAAACACTACTGCTTGTTCGTCACCAATATCAACAATCCCTGCACCTTCACCTGGTCCTTGTAATACCTGTGGCCCTTTAGTAGGGAATTTACGTAGTACTGGCTTTGAATTTTTGTACGAGCAGTGTTCAGACCACATTACTGAGAAAAGACCTGTCTCTGTCCAGTTAGGTAGACGTCCTAAAATACCTTCTACCATTGCAAATTCTTCGTCTGACATCCCCATTCCAGCGTATAGCTTCTCATCTTTAATCTGCTGTGCTGTTGGCTCAAACTTAGTTGTTGACATGATTTTCCCTCCACTGCTTCACGATTGATTTAAATACTGCTAGACCGTCTGCGCCGCCCACCAGTGCATCAACAGCTCGCTCTGGGTGTGGCATCATCCCTAATACATTGCCGCGCTCGTTTATAATCCCTGCGATATCTTCTAAAGAACCGTTTGGATTGTCACCTGAGTATGTGAATACGATTTGATTATTATCTTTTAGTGATTGTAAAGTTTCCTCGTCACAGTAGTAGTTACCTTCACCATGTGCGATTGGAATATTGATGATTTGACCTTGCTCATATTGATTTGTGAATAATGTATTGTTGTTTTCAACTTTAAGCTGCACTGTACGGCACATAAATTTTAAGTTTTTATTGCGCAATAAAGCTCCTGGCAATAAACCTGCTTCCGTTAGGATTTGGAAGCCATTACATACACCTAATACAGGTTTACCAGCATCTGCTGCCTTCTTAACTTCTGTCATAATGTTAGATTGATTAGCCATTGCACCACAACGAAGATAATCCCCATAGGAGAATCCTCCAGGTACTAATACACCATCAAAACCACTTAGATCTGTTGCTGTATGCCATACATATTCTACTTCTTCACCTAGCTCGTCTTTAATCGCATGATACATATCGATGTCACAGTTTGACCCAGGGAATACGAGTACTGCGAATTTCATGATTAAATAGCCTCCTCGACTTCGTAACGGTAGTCTTCAATTACAACGTTCGTTAAAACCTTTTCACACATTTCTTTTACTAGAGTATCAATGTCACGTTCTGAATCTTTAATTGATAGTTCAAGATATTTACCGATACGTAAATCTTCTACTTCACCGTAGCCCATCTTAGCTAAAGAACCTTGTACTGCAGAGCCTTGAGGATCAAGAATACTCTCACGTAATGTTACATAGATTTTTACTTTTTTCATTGTTATTTGCCTCCGAGTCTAGAAAGTATAATAGTATAAACTTCAGTTAAATTACCAAGGTCACGACGAAAAACATCTTTGTCTAACTTTTGCTTCGTTGTTGCATCCCAAAGTCGGCATGTATCTGGTGAAATTTCATCTGCCAATAATACATGACCATCCATATCACGGCCGAACTCTAATTTAAAATCAATCAATGTCACATTGACATCTGCAAAGATCGGCTGTAGCACTTTGTTAACGGCTAATGCACCATCATAAATAGCTGTTACTTCGGTTGGTGTGGCAAGTTCAAGAACATCAATATGTTCTGTCGTAATAAGTGGGTCGCCTAAATCATCGTCTTTATAATAAAATTCAACGATTGGTCGTTTTAAAGGTGTCCCTTCTTCAAGACCTAGACGCTTTGCTAAACTTCCAGCAGCAATATTACGAACAACTACCTCAATCGGAATAATTTCTACTTTTTTTACAAGTTGTTGTGTATCGGATAATCGTTTTACGAAATGTGACGCAATTCCGTTAGCTTGTAATTTTTCGAAAATTAATGAAGTAATGCGATTATTTAAAATGCCCTTACCTTCAATTTCCTCTTTCTTTTCACCATTGAATGCTGTTGCACTATCCTTGTACTCAACAAGTAGCACATTTGGCTCCTCTGTTGTGAACAATTTTTTTGCTTTACCTTCATACAAAAGTTGACCTTTAGTCATTTCGTTTTCCCCCTGATATTATGAGATACGCTTGTAATAATGTTCAGAATTGAACCGTATCTCTACGATTCAACTCTGAAACTTTTACTGGTGGCTCTAACATTTATTATTAGATGGCTAAATAAATATTAGTTAAGTCCTAGTCGTTCAAAAATCATATCAACATGCTGTAAGTGGTAGTTGTAATCAAAACAATCATCCAACTCTTCTTTTGTTAAATAAGATGTGATTTTTTCACTTGCATCGACTAATGTACGGAACTGAACTTGCTCGTCCCAAGCCTGCATTGCTAAAGGTTGTACTGTATCATAAGCTTCTTCACGTACTAGTCCTTTATCAATCAATGCTAGTAAGATGCGTTGAGAATAAATAAGACCAAATGTACGATCCATATTACGTTTCATGTTCTCAGGGAATACTGTTAAGTTTTTCACAATATTACCGAAGCGATTTAGCATATAGTTAAGAGTAATTGTTGCATCCGGTAAAATAACACGCTCTGCAGATGAATGTGAAATATCACGCTCATGCCATAAAGCTACATTTTCATAAGCAGTCACCATATAACCTCGCATTAAACGAGACATACCAACCATGTTTTCAGAACCGATTGGATTACGCTTATGTGGCATTGCAGATGATCCTTTTTGTCCTTTTGCAAAAGCTTCCTCCACTTCACGTGTTTCAGATTTCTGTAGTCCACGAATTTCTGTTGCGAATTTTTCAATTGAAGTAGCGATTAAAGCTAATGCACCTAAATACTGAGCATGGCGATCACGCTGTAAAGTTTGTGTGGAGATCGGTGATGCTGCAAGTCCTAATTTATCGCAAACATATTGCTCAACACGAGGATCGATATTGGCATATGTTCCAACAGCTCCAGACATTTTTCCTGTTTCAATTACTTTGGCAGCTGCTTCAAAACGTTCAAGGTTACGCTTCATTTCCTCATACCATAAACCAAGTTTCAAACCGAAAGTTGTTGGTTCAGCATGAACACCATGTGTGCGTCCCATCATAACTGTATGTTTATGTTCTTTTGCCTTAGTAGCAATAATATCAATGAAATTTACTATATCTTTTCGTAAAATATCATTTGCTTGTTTGATTAAATAAGAAAGTGCTGTATCTACTACGTCCGTAGAAGTTAAACCATAATGTACCCATTTGCGCTCTTCTCCAAGTGTTTCAGAAACAGCACGAGTAAAGGCTACAACGTCATGACGAGTTTCTTGTTCAATTTCTAATATACGATTCACATCAAATGAAGCATTTTCGCGAATTTTAGCAACATCCTCTTTAGGGATATCTCCTAACTCTGCCCATGCTTCACAAGCTAAAATTTCAACCTCTAGCCAAGCTTGGTATTTATTTTGTTCTGTCCAAATTGCACCCATTTCGGGTCTTGTGTAACGTTCAATCATCGCGTATCTCCTTCTATTCTGACCAAATGCCAGAACTCTCGATTTGTTGTAGTGTAGCTTCTAAGTCTTTTGTCATAATCGTCACATGGCCCATTTTACGGTTGACCTTAGCTTCAGCTTTCCCATAAAGATGTATGGACCATTCAGGATATTTAGCAATTGAGTTACTGAGTGGCACGACATGCTGCCCTAATACATTGACCATAATGGATGGTGCCCATAGTTGTGGCTTACGTAACGGCCAGCCACAAACAGCACGAATATGCTGATGGAATTGTGAAACATTACATGCTTCAATTGAATAGTGACCAGAATTATGAGGTCTTGGTGCTAATTCATTGATAACAATACTACCATCTTCTAATACAAACATTTCTACCGCTAGCGTTCCTACTAAATGTAAATAATCTGCAATTTTCAAAGCTTCTCGTTCTGCAGCTTGAGCTGTGCTTTCAGTTATGCGAGCAGGTACTATTGTCTCGTGAAGAATATGATGAACATGAATGTTCTCTCCAACTGGCTGACAATACGATTCACCATGACCATTTCTTTGAACAATGACCGATACTTCCTTTACGAAAGGAACAAATCCTTCTGCAATACATTGCGAATGCGTGAATAATTCTTTCGCTAAAGGCAAATCTTCAGTTGATTTTAAAAGCTGCTGTCCCTTGCCATCATAACCACCTCTTGCTGTTTTGACTATACAAGGATAACCAATCGAATCAATATTGGCTACTAATTCTTCATAAGTTTTTGCAACAATATATGGTGCTACTGGGCAACCAGCTTTCACAATAGCTTCTTTCTCTGTTATACGGTTTTGTGTAATACGTACCAACTCTGCTCCTTGAGGAACATAAGCCATTTGTGATAAACGCTTTAAGCCTTCATAATCAATATTTTCAAATTCATATGTGATAATATCACTTACTTCTGCAAGTTCTTCTAAAGCAGCTTCATCATCATATGGAGCTACAATGCGAATATCTGCTACCTGCCCACAAGGTGAGTCCATTGCTGGTTCAAGAACAGCCACTTTAAAACCTGACTCCTTTGCAGCAAGTGCCATCATTCGACCAAGTTGCCCTCCGCCTATAATGCCTATCGTTTGTCCAGGATAAATAATCTTCGTCACACTAAGTCACCTGTACTTTCTAATACTTGCTGCTTTGTTGCTTCACGTCTAGCATCTAATTTATTAGCAAGCTCCGCATCTGTTGTTGACAAAATTTGAGCTGCAAGTAACCCTGCATTAGTCGCTCCTGCTTTGCCAATCGCAACAGTAGCTACAGGTACACCACCAGGCATTTGAACGATGGATAATAGTGAGTCAAGTCCATTAAGTGCACGTGATTGAACTGGTACACCGATGACAGGTAATGTTGTTTTAGCTGCCACCATTCCTGGTAAATGTGCAGCACCGCCTGCTCCAGCAATAATTACTTGTATTCCTCGCTCGCGAGCTGCCTCTGCATATTCAAACATTAAATCAGGTGTACGATGTGCAGATACAACTTTCTTTTCGTACGGTACTTGTAATTCATCTAAAATATCACATGCATGTTTCATTGTTTCCCAGTCACTTGAACTACCCATAATGACACCGATTTTCGGATTCATAAATTGTCGCTCCTTTTAAACGATAGAAAAATGATCAATTATTTATTGTGCTAGCCTCTATTTTGAATAGCTACTGCAATTCTTATTTACAAAGAAAATCCCCAAATAAACTACTCTCTACCAGTACACGTGAAAGCAGTTTACTTGAGGATTATTCGGACAAGATCGTCTCCATGTACATAGCTGTACAAAGACCTTCTCACCTTACGCCAAAAGTGCTTTCCCGCATAGTCCAGCATTTACGGTGCCGGGTAGAGACACTAGAGCCAATCCTCTAGCATATATGTGGGATCTATTTGTTTTTCCTTCTCACATTTTAACAAGGGATTGTCTTATCGTCAATCCAAAAATGCGAACATTTTTTATTAGGTGAAAAAAAACGTTCGGTTTTTAGTCAAAATCATTCGATATCTTGAGCAAGTATACCTTTAAACTGAATTTTTTGGCGCAAATAAGCTGGCTCACCATCTACGATATGAAAAAGTGGCTCTTCTTTTCGTCCTATGACCATAAAGCCATCTTTCCGCATTCTTGCCAAGCAATCCTCGATTGACTCGTTTTCCTGTACCTCATACCAAATTTGCTTTTTTCCCAACTTTTTCTTCCTTTCCATTGTACATATTCATTCACAACCAATTTGTAATTCATTATACCTTTTGTTGCTTACAGAAGTATGTAAGAACTTAAATAAATAGAAAAAACTGCAGAATTCCTCTCCGCAGTTTTGATGAATGCTCATGGAACAAAAAATGCCTTTAAATAGATACAAAAAAATAATAGCAGTAGGAACAAATGAAGGACAACAAGAACCATACGATATCCTTTGATACCAAATAGGGCACTGGTGATGCCTAAACCACCTAAAATAAACGGCATAAACATATTTACACGATAGAGAAATGTAAAAAAGTTTCCATACCATTTGGTTGAATCATAGCCAAACATAAAGAATATAAGTAGTAGACTTGAGATCGAAATCGCAGAAAAAATGTTCTGCCTCATTTTGATTCCTCCATTATTAAATCCAGAATGTATCTAGGCGAAAGAAATTTCCTTTAAATCCACTTGAAAATATTAAATATATTATAGCATTTTATGAATAGTTCACAAAATAAAAAAAGCCATGGAATACATCCATGACCTTTTAATTGCCTAGCGACGTCCTACTCTCACAGGGGGAAGCCCCCAACTACCATCGGCGCTAAAGAGCTTAACTTCCGTGTTCGGTATGGGAACGGGTGTGACCTCTTTGCCATCATCACTAGACTTTGTATTTAATTGAAAGATTTGTTCTTTCAAAACTGGATAAACGATACATTGAATGTTTCAAACATTTTTGGTTAAGTCCTCGATC
>NZ_MDGU01000029.1:0-81398 GCF_001705465.1 Lysinibacillus sp. AR18-8 | reverse complement strand
ATCGTCAACCCATCCTGGGCTCGGCTCAGTCAATGCAGCATCGGCCTGGGCACTATTGGGTGAAGCAGAGTATGGTGCAGTCGGGCACGAAGCGGTCGTCCTGGTTGCTGTGGTTCGTGTCTAATTTGAAGGCGCCGTAGCCCACGAAGGTCTACACGCGTAAGATCGTCGGCAGCGTCAGATGTGTATAAGAGACAGCATTTGGGGAGCAGTTCAACCGAGGCTTAAGGGGATTTTTAGAATTGTAGAAAGGAAAATTTTTCTAAACAAAAAATTTACAGTTAATGGTTAATGTAAAAAACGTCGTAAATAGACGTTTTTATAATGAAAATTTGATTTATTTTTTAGAGGAATAGGTTTTTATTACCTTGGATGTAATTGTTTAGAAATTGTTTAGCTTCAATTAGTACTATATAAACGTTAATAAACTTATTTTGAGTGATGTGTAATCCTACTGATCTATTTCGACTAAAGAGTCCTGTGTAAGTTTGAATGTTGAAGGGGGTTTTTACAAAAGATGACGAGAATTGAACCATTGCTTTATGGAATGCGTTCCTCAATTAAATAAAGAAAAAACAATGAAAATACAGATTAAATAAAGGAGTAATTTTAATGACGAGCGAAACGAAATCACTAAGTACAGCTTTATTGAAAAAAATCCAAACAAAAAAAGCAACAATTGGAGTGATTGGACTTGGCTATGTAGGTTTACCGTTTGCTGTGGAAATGGCTCAAAATGGATTTAAGGTAGTTGGCTTTGATAAGAATCAAGGAAAAATCAGACAATTGCAAAATGGTGAAAGTTATATTGCTGATTTACCGAGAGAAAATATAGAGCAAATGATCGAAAGTAAACATTTTGAAGCAACTAAAGATTTTTCTATGCTCTCACAAGCAGACGTTGTGATTATTTGTGTACCTACACCTACTACTCCTGATGGAACACCTAATATTTCATATATCGAAGAAGCAACGCATGCCATCGGTCAAAATATTAACGCCAATGTGCTAGTTATTCTTGAAAGTACGACTTACCCTGGGACAACAGAAGAAATGGTCCAGCCTATTTTACAAAAATATGGTTTTACTATTGGTCATGATTTGTTTTTAGCGTATTCACCAGAACGTGTTGATCCAGGAAATAGCAACTTTTCCGTGTCGAATACACCAAAAGTGATTGGGGGAATAACAGCCACATGCCTAGAATTATCAAAGATTTTTTATGAAACAGTTCTTCATACCCATGTGTGTACTGTGACAAGCCCTAGAGTGGCTGAAATGGAGAAATTACTGGAAAATACTTTTCGCCAAATTAACATAGCCCTTGTAAACGAGTTAAGTCAGATTTGCTATAAGATGAACATTGATATTTGGGAAGTTATTGATGCAGCTTCTACAAAGCCGTATGGTTTTATGCCATTTACACCAGGGCCAGGAGTGGGAGGGCATTGTATTCCAGTCGATCCTAAATATCTACTATGGGCTGGGCAACAACATGGTATCTCTGCAACGTTAATTGAAGCAGCTGATAAAATCAATGACTCAATGCCCAACTTTGTAGTCGAGAGACTAAGTAATTACTTAAGTATTCAACATAAAGAGCTGTATAGAGCCAATATTGTTGTCATCGGTGTCACTTATAAACCTAATATAAACGATTCACGTGAATCGCCAGCACTTCATGTTATTCAGCAACTACTAGATAAACAATGCCAATTAACGATCATTGATCCTTATATACAAACATTCTCTATCGAACAATCACATTTCAATACGGTTGCATTAACAGCACCAATAATCCAACAAGCAGATGCAGTATTAATTTTAACGAATCATTCAACTATTGATTACTCTTTAATTGATCAACAAGCTTCTTTAATTTTTGATACACGTAATACCCATTTTTTGTTCGAAAATAAAAATTATTACAAACTATAAGGGGGAATTCATAGGAAATGAAACGACTAAAACTATGTGGTCTGCTCATCATGCTGTTCTTAGCAGGCTGTCAGTCAGCGACACAAGAAACGATTCATCCAGTTGATTCTTCTATAGAGGTCAAAAAATCTGATGGTACTAAAAGTGAATTAATTAGTCATGCCAATATTGTGGTACCAAAAGTATCGTTAACATTTAATGGCTTAGCAGATAACGACACAATGAAGTCACTATTAACGAAACTAGATGAATCGAATATGAAGGCTACCTTTTTTCTAGAGGGAATGCGTGTTGCTCAAGAGCCAGAGCTTGTGAAAGATATCTTAAAAAGGGGACATGAGGTGCAAAACGGTACATTGACATTTCCAGATGTAACATCTTTGGATTATGACCAAACGTATGAAGAAATCATGTTAACCAATCAAATTTTTGAAGAGCATTTAGGCTATACACCGAAATTTGTTCGTAGTCGTTCAGGCGATGTTACCGATAATATGCGCTTAGCAGCAAAGGCGCTTGATATGAAAGCTGTTATTGGATTATCTATTAACCCACTTGATAGAAAAATGCAAAGTGCTCAGGAGCTGATTAATTATATCAGTAAATATATTGATAGGGGCTCTATTATTCATCTCAACACATACATTAATCCTGCCATTATTGATGCTATACCATTATTAGCTCAATTAGCTAAAGAACGCGAGTATACCATTACTACCTTAAGTGATCTATTAGATGAACGTTATTTAACAAAGTCAGTGGAAGAGATTGCTGGATATGATGATGTCAGTCCCAATTTAAATTATGAGCAGGTCAAGCCGAATTTATATTATCGAAAAGAGACAACCAAAAAGGAAATAGCTATTACTTTTGATGATTGGGCACATGAAAAAAGAGTAAAAGAAGTGTTGGATGTATTACGTCAATATAATATCAAAAGTACCTTTTTCCTAATAGGAAGTGGAGTAGAGAAGAATCCACAATTAGCGAAGATGATTGTAGAGGAAGGACATGAGGTAGCGAGCCACTCCTATTACCATTTAGATGTTACAAAAATGACACCCGAAGAATTACAAGATGATTTAGTGAAGGCACATCAGGCATTAACCTATGCTTTACAAGAGCCCCCGCTTCTATATTTCCGACCAGCCCAAGGAATAATGGATGAGCGAACGGCCAAGATCATTACTGCTGCGGGAATTAAAACGATTGCTATGTACGATATCGCTTCTTTTGATTGGAATTTAGATTACTCAGCACAAGACATTTACGAACGGGTGATTTCTAGGGTTGGGCCCGGCAAGGTCATTGTCATGCATATCCTAGATGGAACAAATACTGTAGAAGCACTTCCGCTCATCATTGAAAAACTTCTAGAAGATGGTTATAGCTTTAGCAAAATGTCTACTTGGATTGAAGAAGATTCAAATAGGGATGTGAATGAACAATGAAAACAAAAAAAGAGATCTTAACGATACCACACTCTGACCGTCGGATTCTTTCAAATATTCCCGATCCCGAAAATGTAAGGAGCCTTGTGAATCGTCGTGGAGCATCCTATCAGAAAGAGGAAATTGATCCGACAGATGTGAATGAAATCTATCGACTTCAACAATTAAGTTTACGCTACGAAACTCATTTTGAGGTTCATATTAAAAGGGCAAAACGCCAAGTGAACGCAGAAAAACTTTTTGCAGAGGATATTTCGGTAACGGGTATCCTCGTTTACTCTAATCAACCTCATGAATTTTTAATAAATGAAATTTTAACAATGAATTTCAACATACCGGGTGGTGCAATGCCTGAGGGCTATGAAGCCAAAGTGAAGTTAAAGGCTAAGGTTGTCCGTTATTTTACGAAAGAAGTGGATGGAGAACTACGTTATTATGCTGCCTGTGAATTTTTACAGCCTTTAAACGAATATATGACAAAAAAACGTTGGGGCATTTCTATTTTTATGGCTAGTTTATTTTTATTGGTCGTATCGATTATTGTCATGTTAATGAGAGCAGAAAGCGTGATTTACTTTAGGTTTAATAAATTTTTATATCTTTATAGTATTATTGCAGCAACATTTCTGTTAAGTAGATATTTATTTGGTATTTTCTATAAAAATGTACCGATCAATCCAAAGTTTGAACCAGGTGTCTCCATTATTATTCCAGTCTTTAATGAGGAAGAGTGGATTCATCGCACGATTTCTAGTTGTATCAATCAATATTACCCAGTAGATAAATTAGAAGTAATCGTTGTAGATGATTGTTCAACAGATCGTACAGAGGAAAAGGCATACGACATGATTAACCTTATTCATCAAGAGGGTGAACGATTTAAGACGAATGATCGATTAAAGTTTTATAAGCTTCCACAAAACGGTGGGAAACGGGAAGCGTTAGTTGCGGGTGTTCATCAAGCGAAGCATGATTTAGTTGTTTTTGTGGATTCCGATAGTTTTTTAGAGCCACATGCAATCCGTAATTTAGTGCAACCTTTTCAAGATCCCAAAATGGGCGGTGTGGCTGGCCGAACAGAGGTTGAAAATAAATTTACTAATGCGCTAACTAAATTACAGACGGTTCGTTATTATATTGCCTTCCGTATCATGAAAGCAGCTGAAGCATGGTTTGATACGGTTACTTGCTTATCAGGACCACTAGCCTGTTACCGGAAAGAGCTAATTTTAAAAAATGAAACAGCATGGCTTAATCAAAAATTTCTTGGTCAGCCAGCAACTTTTGGTGATGACCGTAGTATGACAAACTATATTTTAAAAACACATCGAACAGGCTATCAGGACAATGCCATTTGTTCAACAATTGTTCCATCTGACACAAAAGTTTTTCTATCCCAGCAAATGAGATGGAAACGTTCTTGGCTTCGAGAATCTTTGCGTGCATTTTTATTTATGTGGAAAAAAGAACCGTTTATGTTCCTTTTCTTCATTATTGGTTTAATTGTGCCGATTGCAGCACCAATTGTCGTTGTTTATAACTTAATTTATGTACCAGTCATGTATGGTATTTTTCCTACAACGTTTTTAATAGGTTTACTATTAATGGCCATGCTTATGAGTTTGGCTCATCTATTCTTTAGAAAAAGTAAACTATGGGGATTTGGTTTTATCTTTGTCCTCTATTATGAATTTATTTTGCTATGGCAGATGCCAGTTGCTTGGGTGACTTTTTGGAAATCTACATGGGGGACAAGGGAAACACCTCAGGATGTTCTAGCGAAGGAAAAGAAAATGGAAAAGCAAAAATTACGAAAATCCCGATTTTCGATGGTGAAAATTAGAAAAAAGGGTGAGAAGGAATGAACGGAAAAAGTGTAGAGCTTCAGCCAGCTAAAAAAAATCGTCGGAAAATCATCCGTTCGATCGCTCAATTAATTATAGTAGTATTGTTAGCTGTCATTTTAATTAAAGCTGTTTTTCTAACAGAGAAAAGGGGAGCTGAAACAGTTCCATTAAATAATAAAGAGGGTTTTATTGCCCTTTCCTATTTTGGTGTCAGTAGAAATGAATCACCTAAATATGTGTCTAAAAAGAATTTAGAAGAACAATTAACTTTGTTAGAAAAACAAGGGTATCAAACCATTACTCAAAAGGATATTTTAGACTTCTATCAGCATGATAAACCATTGCCAGAAAAAGCTTTGTATCTATCATTTGAAGATGGACGTACAGATTCTAGTATTTTTGCTCAAAATATTATGGAAAAATTAAATTATAAGGCGACGATGTTTACGTATGCCAATAAAATGGATACAACCGATAATAAATTTTTAAAGCCCAAAGATTTAAAACTGATGGAAAAAAGCGGTTATTGGGAAATGGGCTCCAATGGATATAGGTTAACCTATATTAATATTTTTAATGATAAAGGACAGTCCTTAGGCGTCATAGATGAAAATAACGTACCTAATAAAACAACAATAGAATACTATAATCATTATTTAATGGATTTTATTCGTAATCAATATATGATACCAAGTGAAACTCGACAAGAGATGGAGGCTCGTATTAAGAAGGACTACAATTTAATGCAGGATATCTATAATGAAGAGTTGGGGGAAGTCCCTAAAGCCTACGCAATTATGCATGCAAACTCACTTTATAACAATATGGATCCTCTCGTGGAAAGTGTGAATAACAAAGAAATTAAAGACAAGTTTCGTATGCATTTTAATCTAGAATTAGGAGCCTACAATGATAAAGAGGCAGATATTTATAATTTAAGCCGATTACAAGTATCACCATATTGGTCAACTAATCATGTGATGATGAAGATCAGACAGGCCAGTAGGCAAAACATACAATTTAAGATAGGAGAACAGGAAGTAGCACAACACTGGAAAGTGATAAATGGTGCGGCAGAATATGAAAATAATGAGATTACATTAACTTCAGCTCCATCAAGTGAAGGCAGAATTCTTTTAAAGGAGGAACTGCCAGATCAATATAATGTGAATTTTGCGTTTAAAGGGAATGTGGTTGGTCAACAAGCTTTCTATGTAAATTACGATGAAAAAACAAATAGTTATTTACGAATTGTACTAGTCGATAATGAGATTGTAATAAGTGAAAAATTACCAGGCGGGGGAATTGTTGAAAAAGAACGCTTTCCATTAAATGAAATTAAGTGGAATGAAGAAGAATACGCATTTAATAAAGCAACAGTTTACACTTACCATGATACGCAAAAAGGGTCACGTATAGATGAAGAAGAGTACCCAAGAAACTTAACGGAAAAAAGAGTATTTAACATTGCTATAAATAAGGATAAAATAGAAATAGATGTAGATAATGTATTATCCGAGACCGTTCAAATAAATCCGAAATTACAAGGGGCACAGATTGGATTTGGTGCGTTGTACAGTAATAAGAACACTTCACACGAACAGTATGCAGATGATATTTACGATACATTAATTGAAGATATTTTGATTACAGATAAAAACAATCAAACTATTTTTACAAACCAATATACGAATTTCGAGAAGGTTAAGTATAAATCCACTGAGTTATTTAATCATGTCGTTGATTTCTTTATCGAGACCTTCTAAATCGGGGTGAAATTAGAGTCAAGTGAAGAACATTATGTTATTTATTTGTATTGCGCTACTATTTATTACAGCTTGTAGTAATAGTAAAGAACAGCCAGCTAAAGCAAAGGAAGAATTTAACGATAAGGAGAAGCTCCGATTATCTATTTGGTTACCAGAATGGCAAAATAAATCCGCCATGAAAGATGTAGAAAATTCTCAACTTGGATTACAAGATATACGTGTTTTTGGCGCATATTTTAATAGCAATGATGAACTATTGTTAACAGAAAATGCCGTAGATATGTTGCAAAAGACCAAGCAGCAATTTAATGATTCCCATCATGTGATCCTAACACTCATCAATGATTATGTAACAGAGAATGCTCCATCTGTTCAAAAGGATAGCACGCTTTTGCATAGATTATTGCAGGATACCTCAGCAAGGCAAAAGCATATTGGAAATATTTTGCGGGTTGTGGAACAATATCAAATAAATGGCATTGAGATTGATTATGAAAAGGTGGCTAAAGATGACCTTCAAAACTATATCCTATTTTTAGAAGAGCTTTACCAAGAGCTTTCCAAAAAGGATGTTACATTGCATGTTGTACTCGAACCACGCTTTCCATTTGATGTGAAATTGCCAGATGGACCTCACTATACAGTAATGGCCTATAATGTTCATGGTTACCACAGTGGGCCAGGTGCTAAAGCTACTTTTTCTTTTCTAGATGATTTAGTAAAAAAAATGAAGAAGTCTAATCAAGATTTAGCTATCGCCTTTGCCACTGGAGGTTTTGATTGGGTAGCTCAGGGCAAAATAGTCGCTTTAACAGAGCTGGAGGCCGAACAATTACTAGCCGATAGAAAAGCAGCTAAGCAGCGTGATCAAGCAAGTGGAGCCGTTTATTTTTCATACGTAGATGACAATAATGTCAGCCATGAAGTTTGGTATGCTGATCAAGAAACGCTAGAAAAATGGGTTACTTACGTTCAAAAGAAAAGCTATCATGACGTTGTATTATGGCGTGCAGGAGGCTTAGGAGAGAAAACAATAGAATGGATTGCTGAGCAATCAACAGAATAATAAAAAATCGCCCAAAAGGCGATTTTTTTATTGGAATTGTGAAAGGCGAGAAAAAAAGTTTTTCACAAAGTCTAAGAAGATGATTTCTGATGGTGCAATTTCTCGATTTACGGGTGAAATAATACCAACAGTTCTAGGGATTGTAGGAGATTCAATAGGGACCTTAATGGTAAAGCGAGCTGCTGAATCATAAAGAGAACTTTCTGGTAATAGACTAACACCTATGCCAGCGGCGACTAAGCCCTTTAGTGCATCCAAATCTTCTCCCTCTGAAATGACATTTGGTAAAAAGCCTGCAGCTCTACAAGCATCCATCGCTACCTTATGCAAAATGTAACCATCTGGAAATAATACGAATAAATCATTTTTCAACTCTGCAAGCTGTATGCTTTCTCTTTTAGCTAATGGATGATTGGCTGGTAGGAGTGCGGCAATATTTTCAGTAAACAGAATGGTTGATTGAATGGATTCGTCCTTCGGGGGCAGGGGTCCCAAAAAGGCGAGGTTCAACTCCCGATTTTTAACTGCATCAATCAAAAATCGATAAGACCCTTGACGGAGTTGAAATTGTAAATCAGGATATTCGCGTTTAAAGGCTGAAATAACGGTTGGCAGAACATAGCTAGCTAAACTTGTTGGAAAGCCGATTTTAATTGAGCCCTTTGCAGGATCAAGATATTCTTCTACTTGCTTTGCTGCAAAATCGATGGCCTTTAATGCCGTAATGGTATGCTCAAGAAATGTCTTCCCTATTGGTGTTAATTTGACATTTCGTCCCACTCGTTCAAATAACGGAGTGCCTAACTCATCTTCAAGATTTGCGATTTGCCGACTAATGGCAGATTGGGCTACATGAAGATGCTCAGCAGCCTCTGAAATATGCTCACGTTCAGCAACCTCTACAAAATAGCGTAATTGACGTAACTCCACTAACATTTCACCTCTATTAATCTAAAAATAAGATTGATTATACCTTAATTATATATTATTTAAGATGAAAAATGACTGTTTATGTCAAAATAAAAATTATAAGCTGTTAGATGCTTTTTTACTGGAATCAAAAGTATATTTATGGGCATATCATCTAAATTAATGGAGAAATGGCAGAAATGTTGGATACAATCTACGTTTCTGTCTTTTCATTTACCTAAAATTACTTTCTTTTGAGGATACAATCCATCAATTTTTATAGCAAAATTTCTTTCTTCCAATATGAACTTAAATTGATTCCATTTTAATGAAATAGGTTATAGTATAGATATGTTGTTTATGCTAATTTGTCACAAAACCGCTACAATTAGCACTTTTCTCGAGGTTTTCACTATGTAGCTAGATGAAATCAATTCTCAATTAGGGAGATTTTATTGAAAATGAAGAAAGTCTATTCTCATTGTTTAGGTGAAGTAGCAATAATCTGAAAATGCTTACAAAGTCTTTATTTTTAAAGATTCTATTTAAGGAATGGGAAAGTAATTGAAATGGTTTGCATAGAGAACGATTTTCAGTTAAGATTAGAATGATGATAATTAAGGAATGGTTGACCCATTCACTGAACACTATGGAGGTATTTTCATGTCAACTTTAGTTATTAAAGATCTTCACGTTGCTATCGACGGAAAAGAGATTTTAAAAGGCGTAAATCTTACAATTAATACAAACGAAATTCACGCAATTATGGGACCAAACGGAACTGGTAAATCAACACTAGCTTCTGCTATTATGGGTCATCCAAAATATGAAGTAACTTCAGGTACTGTTGAGTTAGATGGCGAAGATGTGCTTGAAATGGAAGTAGACGAGCGTGCTCAAGCTGGTTTATTCCTAGCAATGCAATATCCATCTGAAATTGCTGGTGTTACAAATGCTGATTTCTTACGTTCAGCAATTAACGCGCGTCGTGAAGAAGGCGATGAAATTTCATTAATGAAATTTATCCGCGAATTAGATAAAAACATGGAATTCCTTGAAATGAACGAAGATATGGCTCAACGTTATTTAAATGAAGGTTTCTCTGGCGGGGAGAAAAAACGTAATGAGATTCTTCAATTAATGATGATCAAACCAACATTTGCAATCTTAGATGAAATTGACTCTGGTCTTGATATCGATGCATTGAAAGTTGTCTCAAAAGGCATCAACGCAATGCGCGGTGAAGGCTTTGGCTGCTTAATGATTACACACTATCAACGCCTATTAAACTACATTACACCAGACCATGTACACGTAATGATGCAAGGACGTGTTGTAAAATCAGGTGGTGCAGAGCTTGCACAACGCTTAGAAGCAGAAGGTTATGACTGGATTAAAAAAGAATTAGGAATCGAAGAAGAAACAGAAGAACAAGAAGCATAAGAAGGAGGACGAACTAGCATGACAGTGGAACTTAACTTGCCTGTAACAGTACAGGACGTGCGCTCGTTCTCAGAAGCAAATGGTGAACCTACTTGGTTTACAGAACTTCGCGCGGCAGCACTAGACAAAGTAGCTGGTTTAGATTTGCCAAAACCAGATAGAACGAATATTACAAAATGGGATTTCATGAACTTCCCAGTGTTGGCAGTTCATAGTGAGGCATTCCCTTCATTGGATGCTCTACCTGAAGAAGCAAAAGGTTTAATTGACCTTGAAGCACAAGAAAACCTATATATTCAACGTAATAATACACCAGCATATATTAAGGCATCACAAGAACTTGCTGATAAAGGTGTTATTTTTACTGATATTTTCACAGCAGTTCGTGAACATGGCGAACTTGTACAAAAATACTTTATGACAGAAGCTGTTAAAGTAGATGAGCATAAGTTAACAGCACTTCATACAGCACTTGTTAATGGTGGAGTGTTTGTATACGTACCAAAAAACGTGATCATTGAGCAACCACTTCAAGTTGTTTTCCTTAATGACAATGCGGAAGCTTCATTATATAACCATGTTTTAGTAGTAGCAGAAGCGAATTCAGCAGTAACATATGTGGAAACTTATGTTTCAACAGTTGAAGAGGCAAAAGGGCAAGCGAATATTATTGCGGAAGTCGTTGTTCAAGATAATGCACAGGTGACATATGGTGCAGTAGATGTCCTTGCAAAAGGATTTACGACATATGTTAATCGTCGTGCACGTTTAGCGCGTGACGCAAAAGTTGACTGGGCTCTTGGTCTAATGAATGATTCTGATACAATCTCTGAAAACATTACGCATTTGATTGGTGACGGTTCTCATGCAGATACAAAAACAGTCGTAGTTGGTCGTGGAGAACAAAAACTTAACTTCACTACTGAGGTTCGTCACTGGGGTAAAAACTCAAACGGGCATATCTTAAAGCATGGTGTAATGAAAGATGCAGCTCAGTCAATCTTTAACGGTATTGGCTATATCGAGCATGGTGCGACAAAAGCCGATGCACAACAAGAATCACGTGTATTAATGCTGTCAGAAAAAGCTCGTGGGGATGCAAACCCAATTTTATTAATTGACGAAGATGATGTAACAGCAGGACACGCAGCATCTGTTGGTCGAGTAGATCCATTACAGCTTTATTATTTAATGAGCCGTGGTATCTCGAAAGCAGAAGCAGAGCGCCTTGTTATCCATGGATTCCTTGCGCCAGTTGTTACGCAATTACCAATTGAAGGCGTTCAAAAGCAACTGACGGAGGTTATTGAAAGGAAAGTTCGCTAATGATGAATAAAGACATTAAAAGCTATTTCCCAATTTTAAATCAGGATGTAAATGGTCATAGACTTGTATATCTTGATAGTGCAGCAACATCTCAGAAGCCTGTTCAAGTGATTGAAGCGATTAAAGCTTATTATGAATTTGATAATTCCAATGTTCACCGTGGGGTGCATACACTAGGAAACCGTGCAACAGATAAATATGAAGGTGCTCGTGAAAAGGTTCGTAAGTTTATTAATGCACAATCAACACAGGAAATTATTTTTACGCGTGGTACAACAACTGCTTTAAATACAGTTGCGACAAGTTATGGACGTGCAAATGTTGTCGAGGGTGATGAAATTGTCATTACTCATATGGAGCATCATTCCAATATTATTCCTTGGCAACAATTAGCCAAAGAAAAAAATGCAACTTTAAAATACATTGAGCTTGAAGCAGACGGCACTCTTAGCCTAGAGAAAGTACGTGCGACAGTCACACCTAAAACGAAAATTGTTTCGGTGTCTATGGCTTCAAATGTACTTGGAACAATAAATCCAATTAAAGAAATTGCTCAAATTGCACATGCTAATGGTGCTGTCATGGTTGCCGATGGTGCACAAGCTGCGCCACATATGAAAATTGATGTGCAAGATTTGGATGTAGATTTCTTAGGTTTCTCAGGGCATAAAATGTGCGGACCAACTGGAATAGGTGTACTATATGGTAAAAAGGAACACCTTGAAAAGATGGAGCCAATTGAATTTGGTGGCGAAATGATTGATTTTGTTGGGCTTTATGAGTCAACGTGGAAGGAATTACCGTGGAAATTTGAAGGTGGAACGCCTATTATCGCAGGTGCAATAGGTTTAGGAGCCGCTATTGATTTCTTAACTGATATCGGGTTAGATAACATTCTAGAGCATGAGCATAAGCTTGCAGGCTACGCAATGGATCAACTTGAAACAATTGACGGTTTGAAAATTTTCGGCCCACGTGACCCTATGAAGCGTTGTGGATTAGTAACATTTAATCTAGATGATGTACATCCACATGATGTGGCAACGGTGCTTGACATGAACGGTATTGCTGTTCGTGCAGGACATCATTGTGCACAGCCACTAATGAAATGTCTTCAGCAAGTAGCGACAGCACGAGCAAGCTTCTATCTGTACAATACAGAGGAGGATATTGACCGTTTAGTTGCAGGGTTACGTTCTGCGAAGGAGTATTTTGGCGATGTCTTTTAATAATTTAGATCAACTATATCGTTCAGTCATTATGGATCACTATAAGAATCCTCGTAATAAAGGATCTTTAGATGAGAATGCTGTAACGATCGATATGAACAATCCGACTTGTGGCGACCGTATTCACTTAACATTGAAAGTGACAGACGGTGTTGTAGAGGATGCGAAATTTGATGGTGAAGGCTGTTCTATTTCTATGTCTTCTGCATCAATGATGACACAGATCATCAAAGGAAAGAAAGTAGAGGAAGCTATTGAGCTTTCTGATATTTTTTCTAAAATGATGATGGGTGAGGAGTACAGCGATAAATATGACCTTGAGGATGTTGAGGCACTGCAAGGTGTTTCACAATTCCCAGCACGAATTAAGTGTGCAACATTGGCTTGGAAAGCAATGGAAAAAGGTGTGAAATAAATCTTACTCCCTTGTTCTTGAGTGAAAGCTACTATGGCTTCACTCAAAGCAAGGGATGATTACCTAGAAAAATACATCTCAATGAACGGAGGAGAAACGATGGCTAAAAAAATGCCTGATATCGGCGATTACAAATACGGTTTCCATGACAAGGACGTATCAATTTTCCGTTCAAAACGCGGTTTAACTGAAGAAATCGTCCGTGAAATTTCAAATATGAAACAAGAGCCAGAATGGATGTTAGAATACCGTTTAAAAGCTCTTGAAACATTTTATACAAAACCGATGCCACAATGGGGTGGCGATCTTGGAGATTTAGATTTTGATGAAATTACGTACTATGTAAAACCATCAGAAGCTACTCAAAAATCATGGGATGAAGTACCTGATGAAATCAAAGCAACTTTTGATAAATTAGGTATCCCAGAAGCTGAACAAAAATATCTTGCAGGTGTATCTGCACAATATGAGTCTGAGGTAGTTTATCACAACATGAAAAAAGACCTTGAAGATCTTGGTATTGTGTTCAAAGATACTGACTCTGCTCTACGTGAAAACGAAGATATTTTCAAACAATATTGGGGCAAAGTGATTCCTTACACAGACAATAAATTTGCTGCTTTAAACTCAGCAGTATGGTCAGGTGGATCGTTTATTTATGTGCCACCAGGTGTTAAAGTAGAAACACCGTTACAAGCTTACTTCCGTATTAACTCAGAAAATATGGGTCAATTCGAACGTACACTTATTATTGTAGATGAAGGCGCTCACGTACACTATGTTGAAGGTTGTACAGCTCCTGTTTACACAACAAACTCTTTACACTCAGCAGTTGTAGAAATTGTTGTTCGTAAAGATGCATATTGCCGTTATACAACAATTCAAAACTGGGCGAACAATGTTTACAATCTTGTAACGAAACGTACAGTTGTAGAAGAAAACGGTACAATGGAATGGATTGATGGTAACATCGGTTCTAAATTAACAATGAAATACCCAGCATGTATCCTAAAAGGTGAAGGTGCTCGTGGTATGACATTATCGATTGCATTAGCAGGTAAAGGACAACACCAACATGCTGGCGCTAAAATGATCCATATGGCACCAAACACATCTTCAACAATCGTTTCTAAATCGATTGCTAAACAAGGTGGTAAGGTAACGTATATGGGACAAGTTCGTTTCGGTCCTAAAGCAAGTGGTGCACGTGCTAACATCGAATGTGATACGCTGATTATGGATAATCAATCGACTTCTGATACAATTCCTTATAACGAGATCTTTAATGATAATGTATCTTTAGAGCACGAAGCAAAAGTTTCAAAAGTATCTGAAGAACAATTATTCTATTTAATGTCTCGCGGAATTTCCGAAGAAGAAGCAACAGAAATGATCGTAATGGGCTTCATCGAGCCATTCACAAAAGAACTACCAATGGAATACGCAGTAGAAATGAACCGTCTGATTAAATTTGAGATGGAGGGCAGTATCGGGTAATACACCTGAAATGCTTGATATATAAGGATTTTAGAGGCGTTAGAAAAACAATCAAAATCTGCCGTGCCGAAAACGTGCCGATTCAGATTTTATCATTTGTGTAGGAGGCGAACTTTTTTAGTTCGTCTTCTTCTATTTTCTCAGAAATATCTAAGTAAGTATCAGAAGTTGTTTTAATTGTTTTATGCCCTAATCGGTTAGAAACAAATTTTATACTAGCCCCCGATTTTAAAAGCAACACTGTAGTGTGTGTCTGAAACAATGAGTACCTTTATAATCTACACCAGCTTTTTTACAATAATTCTCTATACTTTCTCGAACCGTAGAAGGTGTTAAATAATTTCCAAGATAGTTTTGAAAAATGATATTACCACTATTTTTATTTGAATTTGTTTAGCCATTGCTTTCTTCTTACCAAAGCCAGTGAATTTAATTGTTTCTGCTATTGTATCCATGTCATGCACCCCTTACAGATATTTGTAATCTTATTTTATAGAAATATTACCAATAATACATATAAAAAAAAGCCACTCAGTTGAGCGGCCTATACCTATTTTTCATTTAAAGCTGGGTGTTCATTATAATTAGTAACTACATCTGGGAAGCTTTCTGTTAAAAAATTATCCCAATTTATTTTATCTAGTGTTGCTTTATCTATACTAAACTTCATTACTGCGGAATCTTTCTCTTTACCGTAATTGTCAATAAGAGGTAGCTGCCAATCGACATTTATTTGTTTAATATTATCAACTTTTGAAAGTGGTTCTAAAATTTTTATAGAATCCATCCACATACCACGTTTCATCATATCTAATGTGAAATTATCCGAAGCATTTAAAGTTAGATTTAAACCACTATCGGTTGCTTCTACTTTTTCTATTACTTTTTTCTGCGAGTTATTATTTTTTCCTAGTTTATCAGTAATGATTTTTTCGACTTCTTCTGTTGAAACTTTACTAATTATTTGGGCAATGTTTTCATCAATTTTCTCTTTTTCTTCTTTAGTTAATTCTTTTTTGGGTTCTAATAAGCCAGTTTCAATAAGTGTCTCTAATTTTCCATCTTTAAAAACAAGTGATACGGAAGATTCTTTATCTATCCCATTTTCTCCGTCATAGTCTAAAAACAATCGTAAGTCTTCATTTTCTTTTGCTTCTGGATTTTTTGATTTGCCACCTACTATTTCTTCTACTTCATCTAAACTCATACCTTGTTCCAATTTTTTAAATTCGTCTGGGGTTATTGTAGCAATGTTTTCATCACCGCATGCAGCAAGTAATAATACTGATAATGACCCTATGTATAGTAATTGTTTCATTATACATTCCTCCCTCCATAATTACATTTTAGGGAATTTATTGGTGAAAGTACATAAAAAACAGACAATCAATATTAGTTATCTGTGTCCTTGTTTATATGCTGCAGTAAGTCACCTAAGTTCTTTACATCCAATGTAATCATGATTTTTTCTAACGCATCCTTTGGATACATCCAGGAGCCTGTCATTTGAAAGCTGCCACTATTGCTGCAGCATTGGAGATCAGCACAAAGACAGTTTATCGTAGCGTTAAAAGTTAGAGAAATTAGGCATCATCGAAAAAGTACCAAGAATGAGATTAAACGGTAATAAAGGGGCTAGTATTTATCGCATTTTACCTTATGTCCCATCGAGTGTGTCCCAACGAGAGACAGACGATAAAGTTAAATTGTGACTAGGGGTTTTTTGTGTTTTTATGTTGCGAATAAAAATGGAGAGAAATAGTACTGGATTTATTTAAGATTACATACTAAAATGATAATGAGAATCAATATCAATTGAAAAGGGGGATGGTAAATCTAGAAGATGTGCAGTACTTCAATAAGCAAGATGAGATAGTTAATCATCATTCAAAGGAGAATAGGTAAATGAAAAAGAAGTTTTTATTTATTAGTTTCATAGCATTATTTATGCTCATTCTCGCCGCATGTGGAGAGAAGAAGGGAGTAGAAGAGGAATCTTCCACTGATACACCAAAAGAAGAAGAAGTGACACAGACAAAAGAAGAATCAACAAATGAAAATGGCACAAGAACGATTGAATATCTTGGTGAAAGCTATGAAGTGCCAGAAAAAGTGGAAAGAATTGTTGTAACAGGAGCTATGGAAGCAATGGAGGATATGGTGGTGCTGGATGTTCACCCAGTTGGAGCTATTGCTATTGGTGGCAAGTTCCCTGAGCTCTATGCTTCTGTAACAGACAAAGCAGAATCTATTGGTGAGAAGATTAAACCAAACTTTGAAAAAATATTAGAATTAAATCCAGATGTCATTTTAGGGTCCACAAAGTTCCCAGAAGAGGTACAAAGTAAATTAGAGAAAATTGCACCTACAATTTTAGTTTCACATATTTCGACGAACTGGGAATCTAATTTGAATTTACTAGCAGAACTAACTGGTAAGCAAGCAGATGCTGAGAAGATCTTATCTACATATAAAGCTGATATTGAAGCTGCTAAGTCCACGTTAACTGAAAAACTACAAGATCAAAAAGTAGCGGCTATTCGTATTCGTGGGGGACAAGCGTATGTTTATCCAAAAGAAGTATTTTTAAATGCAGTTCTTTATGGAGAGCTTGGTTTAGCAGTACCTAATGAAGTTGCTAAAGCAAAATCTCAAGAGGCCATTTCTGTGGAACAGCTTGCAGATATGAATCCTGATTATTTATTTGTGCAGTTTTCAACAGATGAAAATGCGGACGCGCCGAATGCTTTAGAAGACTTTAAAAAGAATCCAATCATCCAAAATATTACTGCATTTAAAAATGACCGAGTATTTGTTAATGTACTAGATCCACTAATGGAAGGTGGCCCTGCATATAGCCGAATTAAGTTTTTAGAGGCTATTCAGCAAAATCTTGTGAAATAAACGTCGCCTGTTATAGTAGCATGAGTTCAATGGAATATGGACTCATGCTTTTTCTTTGGCATAATTAAGTGATAAAAGAAGGTATATTTTTTACATGATGTTTATTTGTAGTGACATACTGTGTGCTATGATTATGTACATAGAGGAGGATGTCACATGATTGTAGTAGGATTAACTGGTTGGGGCGATCACCCTTCACTTTATAGTGGAGTGACTACTTCAAAGGATAAATTATTTGATTACACAGGTCATTTTTTAACGGTTGAAGTAGATACTTCTTTTTATGCCATACCAGCCAAAGAGCATGTTCGGAAATGGTGTGAGGATACACCTGAAAACTTCCGTTTTGTTGTGAAAGCTTACCAAGGCATGACGGGTCATTTACGTGGAGAGATTCCCTTTGAATCAAAAAATGATATGTTCAATGCATTTATTGAATGTGCCAATGAATTTAAACGTTACGGAAAGCTAGGCATGGTATTAGCACAATTTCCACCATGGTTTGATTGCCAAGGAAAAAATGTGCAATATTTATTGTATATCCGACAACAGCTAAAGGATTTTGAAGTAGCGATTGAATTTCGAAATCAAACATGGTATGCAGAAAATGTTGTCAAGCAGACGATAGATTTCTTACGAGAACATCAATTTATCCATACGATTTGTGATGAACCACAGGCTGGTGTAGGATCTGTTCCTTTCTACCCTGTAGTGACTGCAAATAAAGCGTTGATTCGTCTCCATGGTCGCAATATACATGGATGGCGGAACACAGGAAATGCAGAAAATTGGCGTAAAGTTCGCTTCTTATATGATTATAATAAAGAAGAATTACAGCAGCTTGGGGATAGCATGAAAAAGCTTGAACCAGAGGTCAATGAACTCTTCGTTTTATTTAATAATAATTCTGGTAATCATGCAGCGAAAAACGCAAAGGAGCTACAAGGTATGTTGAATATTAACGATGTCGGGTTGGCACCTAAACAATTAAACATGTTTGAAGGGGAACTATAATGGAGTTTATTTTATTAGTCATCATTGCTTTGCTTGCTGGTCTAATTGGCTCATTAGTTGGGCTAGGTGGTGGTGTAGTATTAGTACCAGCAACATTATACATCGGCTTAAATTTAGGAATGATCCCAGATATTACACCACAAAAAGTAGTCGGTTTATCAGTGGTGATGATGATTTTCACGGGACTTGCCTCCACGCTAAGCTATATGAAATCTAAAACGGTGGATTATAAAAGTGGTTTTATATTCTTTATTGGAAGTATTCCAGGAACAATCCTTGGCGCATGGGTCAATAAAGGATTAGATTTACCATCCTTTAATTTATATTTCGGTATTTTACTTATTATTTTATCGATTATTTTGCTTGTGAGAGACAAACTGAAGCCTGTAAAATGGTTTGTAAAAAATGGTATGCAGCAAGAGTTTACTGACTCTGAGGGAAAAACCTATGTATATGGCTATCCCATTTGGTTTGCTATTACATTAACATTTGGTATTGGCTTTGCTTCTGGTTTATTTGGAATAGGTGGCGGCTCCATGATCGTGCCAGCAATGATTATTTTATTCTTATTCCCCCCACATGTCGCGGTGGCAACATCGATGTTTATGGTATTTTTAACGTCCATTGTTAATTCTGCAAGCCATGTTTATTTCGGTCATGTACCTTGGCTTTATACTATTCCAGTTATTCCTGGTGCTTATGTTGGAGCAAAGCTGGGTGCTGCGTTAAATAAGAGGATTAAATCCGATACACTTGTACTAGCTTTAAGGATTATTCTATTATTACTAGGAATTCGATCTATTATAGAAGGCATATTAGCTTAATTTGAAGTGAGGTGGCTTTAATGCTTGAAAAGATCCATATTTTTCACACAAATGATTTGCATAGTCATTTTAAGTATTGGCCACGAATGCAAAGCTATGTGAAAGAAATGCGCAATAAATTAGGGAATATCGGGGAAACAAGCTATTTGTTTGATGTTGGAGATCATTTAGATCGTTCCAACATTTATACAGAAGCAACAGTTGGGAAAGGTAATGTGCGATTGCTAAATGAGGCGGGTTACGATGTGGTGACAATCGGCAACAATGAAGGCATTACATTATCCCATGAAGAGCTCTTCCACTTATATGATAATGCTAATTTTGATGTTGTAGTTGCAAATGTATATGCCTCCCACGGGAAGAAGCCAGCATGGATGAAGCCTTATGTAATCTTAACAACAGCAATGGGTACAAAGATTGGCGTCATTGCAGCCACGGCCATGTTTGAAGTATATTATGAAGAATTAAATTGGCATATGGACGACGCTAGAAGTACACTGCTACGTTTAGCGCATCAACTACGTGAAGAAGTAGACATTGTTGTATGCTTATCCCATTTAGGCATTACAGAGGATGAGCTCTTAGCGGATGAGTGTCCAGAAATTGATGTTATATTCGGCTCTCATACTCATCATGTCCTACCAGAGGGCAAAGTGATTAATGGGGTTTTACTGACAGGTGGAGGTAAGTTTGGCCAATATACTGGACATCTTATCATAGAATATGATAAAAAATTGAGGAAAATTGTTGAAAAAAAGGATACTTTAATTCATAATAAGGATTTGCCAATTGTTAAAAATGAACAGAAAGTGGTACAGTTTTTGGAGGATGAAGGAAACAGAATATTGGATACTCCAGTTTTTACAACAAAGAAAACCTACAACAAGGAATGGTTCCATTATTCACAGCTATCTGATTTATTTGCACATGCAATTTTGGAAAAAAGCGGAGCGGACTGTGCATTATTCAATGCAGGGATATTTTTAGATGGTCTTCCTAAGGGAATAGTGACTGCCTTAGATTTGCACCGAATTTTCCCACATCCAATTAATTTATGTACAATTGAATTATCCGTCGCTGAAATGAAAGAAATTTATATGCAATCCAAAAATGAAGAATGGCCCTATATCGAACTAAAAGGACTAGGGTTTAGAGGCGTCATTTTTGGAAAAATATTGACATATGGATTTTCCATGAATGAAAATCGGCAATTATTAATTAATGGTAAGCTAGCAGATCAAAATCACATTTATAAACTGGTCACATTGGATCTGTTTACATTTGGTTATTTTTATCCAAGTTTTAAATATGCAAAAAAACAATATATTTTACCTGAATTTTTACGAAACATTATGATAGATTATGGTCAAAGATTCTTTAAACAATAGAGAGAGTTTAAAGAATGGAATGGGGAAGAAGTCATGCGATTAATTTCAATCGATGTATTAAAAGAAGGAATGGTATTAGGAAGAACCATTTGGAATGAGGCAGGTCATCCGCTTTTAAAGAAAGATGTTGTCATTAATGACCGTATTATTCAAAGACTTCAACAGTTAAATACACATTATTTATATATTGACGATGAGATTTCTGAGGGAATAGAAGTAGAAGAGACCGTTCCACCTGCTATGCGAAATAAAGTCATCAAAACTATAAAGGATTCGTTCCAGTCCATTGATGGTTTGAATCCAGTAAATGCTTCTTATATATTAGATCAGCAATCAAAGACAATTGTTTCGATCGTAGATGAATTACTTTCAGCAGTTACTGGAAATAATGAAATTCTAACCATTTTAACAGATGCTTATTTATTTGATGAATATTTATATCAACACTCTTTCCAAGTGACATTGTATTCTATTGCCATTGCCAAAGAACTTGGCTACTCTGCTGAGGATTTACGTTTGATCGGGATAGGTGCGTTATTACACGATGTCGGTAAACTAATGGTACCGAAAGATATTTTAACAAAGCCAGGACGTTTAACGAATGATGAGTTTGAAATGATGAAGATGCATGCTCGTTACGGTTTTGATTTATTACGGAATTTACATTCAATCTCTCTGCTTGTGGCGCACTGTGCTTTCCAACACCATGAACGTATTGATGGAAGTGGCTATCCAAGAGGACTTGTTGACTTTGAAATTCATCCATTTGCCAAGATAATTGGTGTTGCAGATGTTTTTGATGCGGTGACAACGAATCGTGTATACCGGGAGAAGATGCTCCCTTCACAAGGACTAGCTATTGTTGAAGCTGGCTCGGGCACTCTTTATGATGCTCGAATTGTAAAAGCTTTAAAAAGAGCTGTTGTTCATTATCCAAATGGTGTTATTTTAAAATTATCAGATGGACGCCGTGGGATTGTATCTAGACAAAACACGTTGGATGCGGCATTACCATGGATTCGTATTTTTGAAGAACAAGATCAATTGCTCGCAGCTACATATGAAATTAATTTAGTGGATTATCCTGATGTAACAATTGAAAATGTTGAGACGGATTATGTGGTTCCCGCAAAAGTAGAATAAATTACTCCTCCTGTTCATACGTTATGGAACAGGAGGAGATTTTTTTGTTTTTCCCTCGAAAAAGAATGAAATTACGCTCATATGGTAGAAGGGGAATGCGTCTTAATAAATTAACGATTTTAATTGTTAGTATGGTTGTTTGCCTTATATTATTTATTTATTATTTAAATGAACGGCTCATGCCAACCTATTTGCAATATGCGGAAGTGCAAACTACGAAGATTGCCTCATATGTTGTGAGTAAAGCCATTAATTCACGTACCTCTAATGTATTAGATGTAAATGATATCATTGAAGATATTCCTCCAGGTACGTCTGAAATGATGACGACTAAGTTTAATACAGAAATCATTAATCGTGTTCGAGCAGAGACATTAGAGCTTGTTAAAATGTATTTGGAGCAAGCTGAACAGGGAGAGCTATCGCATTTACCTGAATTAGATAATGTTGAATATGATATTAACAGGATCCAAGATGGTGATGGCATTGTCTTTTTTGTACCGCTTGGTCAAGCAGCCAATATTCCCTTGCTTGGAAATTTGGGGCCAAAGATCCCGATTCGCTTCCATGTGATTGGGAATGTTCATAGTAATGTGACATCCTCTATTCAAGAATTTGGAATCAATAGTGCTTATGTGGAGGTAGGTATTCATTTAGAGGTAAATGTTCAGATTATTGTTCCTTTCGCTAGTAAATCTTCTACCGTTGCACAGGATATACCTGTAGCGATGGGCCTAACAAGGGGACCTGTTCCAAACATTTATACCAATAGTAGTGACGCGCCACAACCGTCCATAGAAATACCTGTCCCTTATAAATAGAAATGTTTGTTGTGATAGTTGTTGGAGTGCCTTTAATATGTTACATTGACAACAGTGAAGATAGTTAATATTAAAAAATGTATATTTTTGATAGGGGCGATATTCGTATGACATCTTGTAAACCTACAAGTAAAGAAGAACATGTAAGAAAACCAGATTGGCTAAAAATAAAACTAAACACGAATGATGAATATAAAGGGCTTAAAAAGCTGATGCGTGAGAAAAATCTGCATACAGTATGTGAAGAAGCTCGTTGTCCAAACATCCATGAATGCTGGGGAGAGAGACGTACTGCTACCATGATGATTCTTGGTTCCGTTTGTACACGTGCTTGTCGTTTCTGTGCAGTGAAAACAGGTTTACCAAATGAACTAGATTTGGCAGAACCAGAGCGCGTTGCAGATTCAGTAGCCATTATGAATTTAAAGCACGTTGTTATTACAATGGTCGCACGTGACGATTTAAAGGATGGCGGAGCGCAAGTTTTAGCAGAAACAGTACGTGCAATTCGTCGTAAAAGTCCTTTCACATCTGTTGAGGTATTGCCATCAGATTTAGGCGGGATGAAGGAGAACCTTCAAATGTTAATGGATGCAAAACCAGATATTTTAAATCATAATATTGAAACAGTACGCCGTTTAACACCTAGAGTGCGCGCTCGTGCAAAATACGAACGCTCTTTAGAGTTCCTGCGTTTAGCTAAAGAGATGCAGCCTGAAATTCCAACGAAATCATCACTAATGATTGGATTAGGCGAAACACATGAAGAAATTTTAGAAGTCATGGACGATTTACGTGCAAATAATGTAGATATTATGACGATCGGTCAATATTTACAGCCAACGAAAAAGCATTTACCAGTTAAAAAATACTATTCACCAATAGAATTTGGTAAACTGCGTAAGATTGCCATGGAGAAAGGCTTTAAGCATTGTGAGGCTGGCCCACTTGTACGTAGTAGTTATCATGCAGACGAACAAGTAAATGCTGCAACGAAAGAACGTCAATTACAAGCGGAAGTGTAAACGTCAAGGCTGAACGAAAAGGGTGGTGTCACTTTGATCATAGTTGAAGGATTAGAATATGAACTAATAGAAGATTATCGCGAGGCCTTTCAGGAGGAAGTTTTTCAGGAAAGATACTCAGATATCTTAGCCAGATACGATTATATTGTAGGTGATTGGGGCTATAACCAGTTACGTTTAAAGGGGTTTTTTGATGATAAAAATCAAAAATCCACTTTTGATACAAAAATAAGTACGCTTCAAGATTATCTATACGAATACTGTAATTTTGGCTGTGCTTATTTCGTATTACGTAAATTGGGGAAAGTTATGAAACAGCCAGAAGTAGTGGATATGAGTGAAGTAACAAAGCCAACAGACCATGAACCTTTAGCAGAATAAACTCTTATACAAAAACCTGATGTGATAGGCATCAGGTTTTTTTTCATGATTGTTAGCTTTTGTGTAATTGGGGAAAACTAAAGCACAAAACAGCTTATTGAAGGTGTGTTGCAAATGAAAAGAGCCGTATTTTTAGATCGTGATGGTGTTATCAATGAAGTACTGACCAATCGTGTGAAGTTTGTGAATAAGCCTAAGGATTTGTACTTTTTACCGCAAGTGCCTGAGGCAATCAGAAAGCTAAATAAGCATTTTGATTATGTGTTTGTCGTGACAAATCAAGGTGGGGTTGGTTTAGGCTTTATGAAGGAAAGTGGCTTACAGAAAATACATGAACATATGGTGAAGGAGCTAAAGAAAAAAGGGGCAGTGATCCATGAAGTCGTTTATTGTCCGCACAAACCTAAGTCAGGTTGTGACTGCCGCAAGCCCAATAGCAAATTAATTGTGGATTTAGGAAAGAAATATAACATTGATTTATCAAAATCCTATATGGTAGGCGATACAGATACGGATATTATTGCAGGAAAACGGGCAGGAACAAAGGGTGTTTTCCTAGGGGAACAAGATTCATTAGCAGATGCTGTCTTTCCAGATTTAATAAGCGCTGCCCAGTGGATTATTAAGGATGTCACAGCTTAAACGTATTGAGAAAAAGGGCGTATAAATCATTAAAAAAGGGATAATTTATGAATGGAGGTGATGATGTTGGCAAAAGAAAAACGCAATAAAAAGCCATTAGATCGAGAGGAATATGGGTATGGTTTTGATATTAGTGTAGACGATTTAGCTGTGATTGGTCAAAATCAGCAAGCGAAAAAGCAAAATGATAATGAAAATAAAGACAAGCCCCATAATAAAGATAATCCATCCACTTTAAATAAATAACAATACGTAAAAAGATTTCGCAATCGCCCATGGCTAGCGAAATTTTTTTATGTTATATAAAAAAACACCCAATAAAATGGGTGTTAGTTCAATAATTCACGCAAGTATTCCCGTAATTCGATTGTTTCTTCCTCTGTGCGATTGTACACATGTTCTAAGTACCCAGGCTCTTCTACATCATCAGGACCAATAATAGCAAAGCGACCGAACTGGATATCCATGACAAGCACTTTTCCAAAGAAGCGGCCAGATTGTAATATAGCTAAATCATAACGTAGCTTTTGTCCAGCAAAACTAACAAATCTTGTTTTCGTATCTTCTACATCATCATATAAAAAAAAACGTTCCATCTTTTAATCTCCTTCCAATCCTATAGTTATGGTACTATAGAAGAGAAAAGACTATCAACTTTTAAAGATTTGAATGGGGGCTTTCCTTGTGTATTTTGTAGATCGTAATAAAATCACAAAAAATTTACAGTACTTAGATGGGCTATTAACTATTTTGGAGACAGAGGATAACTGGCTTCAGAATGATATAAAGAAATTAGCTATCGAGCGAATTGGACACAACATTATGGAGTCAATGATGGATGTAGGAAATTTAATGATTGACGGTTTCATTATGCGCGATCCAGGAAGCTACGAGGATATTATTGATATTTTAGTCGATGAAAAAGTTGTAGCTGCTGATTTGGAAACACCATACAAAGCAGTTGTTGGCTTACGTAAAATGCTAGTGCGTGAGTTTATAGAGGTAGATATCCAAGAGGTTATCCATGTACTAACAGCCAATCTAATGGCTTTAAAGCAGTTCTCGCCAGCAGTTCATAATTATTTAACAAATGAATTAGGACCTGTTTCAGCATTTTTGCCAGAGGATCATCAATGAAACAATATAAGGCCTATTGCTTTGATTTAGATGGTACTGTCTACCGTGGGAAGGAAGGTATTCCTTCTGCGGTAGCTTTTATTCATCGTTTACAGCAAGCAGGAATTGAGCCATTCTATGTAACGAATAATTCTTCGAAGACGCGAGAACAACTGCAAGAAGCTTTACTGTCTATTGGCGTGAACGCGCCATTAGAGCATATTTATTCAAGTGCATTGGTCACAGCAAAGTATGTGGCCCTACATTTTCCAAGCAAAAAAGTAGCGATGATGGGTACAGATGGTATTCGTCAGGCACTACTCAATGAAAATATTGTGCCTGTTGAGGATGAGCCCGATGTATTTGTTATGGGGATTGATCGTACGCTTGATTATATGGCACTTGCTAGGGCCACGGTTTTTGTTCAGCAAGGAGCGACCTTTATTGCCACGAATCAGGATATTAAATTCCCAACAGAATACGGGTTCTTACCAGGCAATGGTTCTTTTGCACGCTTGGTAGGAGAAGTTGCAGATGTTGAACCAATCTATATTGGTAAGCCATCGCCAGCCATGCTGGAAGTAATTGCGACCGAACATGGAATTGCGAAAGAAGACATGGTAATGATCGGTGATAATTATGATACGGACATTATGTGTGGCATTCGATTTGGCTGTGACACCATTCATGTGAATACTGGGGTGACGCCTACAAAGATTGTCCTCGAAAAAGAATGCCAACCTACATATGTAGTGGACGTACTAAAGTAATAAAAGGATGTTTATGCTAATTTTCAGCATAACATCCTTTTTATTTGTTCAAATTTATTCATATAGGCATTTTAGAAAACTACCATAAAGGATTTTCTTCAATAAATTGATAAATGGCTTTCGTTAATTCATCAGGAGAATCTGCTTCTACTAATTCACCGTTTACTATTGCATAAAAGGATTCTGAGCACTTTGTACAATAACTGAGGCAGCCATATTCCAAAACGTCGATGTTTGGATCGCGTTCGAGTACTTCATAAGTTGCTTGAGAGCCATTTGCTAAATTACTTATACAAAATTCAACCATTGGATTCATCCATGTCACCTCACCAAAGTAATGCTACTCGGTTTTACGATTTTCGTCAATTATTTATGTTTAAGAGAAAAGAAACGTTTTTTAATAAAAGATAAAGGGAATTTGTTATTAATGGCTTAAAAATCAATAGAAATGAACAGGTTCTCGTTTATTTTGTGAAATCTTTCACAAAATTTCATTCTGATATTGTGAAACTTCTCACAATCGGTTATACTCGTTTGTGGATACTTTGTGAACAATTATTAAAAGAGATATAAAAGGAGACTATTATGGGAAAATTAGTACTTTTAGGTGGCGGCTACGGCAATATGCGTGTCATGCTTCGTCTATTAAACAGCCTACCATTAGACAGAGAGGTAGTTATAGTAGATAGAGCCCCTTTCCATAGTTTAAAAACAGAGTTTTATGCATTGGCGGCAGGGACAGCAACAGATAAAGAAATTCGTGTAAGCTTCCCAGAGCATGAACGTTTAACAGCCGTATATGGAGAAGTCGTTGAAATTAATCGTGCGGAAAAAGTAGTCATTCTTGAAGACGGACAACGTATAGAATATGATGATTTAGTCATTGGGCTTGGCTGTGAAGATAAATATCATGGTGTACCAGGTGCGGAAGAGTATACGTACAGCATTCAAACAATGGGTAAATCACGTGCAACATTCCAAGCACTTTGTGGGTTACCAGCTGGGTCTACAGTTGGAATTATAGGGGCTGGCCTAAGTGGAATTGAGCTTGCAAGTGAGCTACGTGAAAGTCGCTCAGATTTAAAAATCAAGCTATTTGACCGTGGTCAACGTATATTGAAAGATTTTCCGGAGAAACTCAGTAAGTATGTAAAGGATTGGTTTGTTAAGCATAATGTTGATGTGGTTGCCAATTCAAATATTACAAGAGTAGAGCCAGGTAAAATTTTTAATCATGATGATGAAATTTTACTCGATGCAGTGGTTTGGACTGCAGGTGTCCAGCCAGTCAAAATTGTGCGTGATATGGATGTTGAGAAAGATAAACATGACCGTCCACTTGTCACACAGTATTTTAATTTACTCGATGATGAACATGTCTATGTTGTAGGAGATTGTGCTTCATCAGATTTAGCCCCAACAGCACAATTAGCAGAGGAACAAGCGGAGCAAATTGTGAAAGTACTTCGTATGCGTTGGAAAGGTGAACATTTACCAGAGAAGATGCCAGATATTAAATTAAAAGGCTTTATGGGGGCTCTTGGTAAAAAACAAGGCTTTGTATACTTAGCTGATACAACAGTAACTGGGCGTATCGCTCGCTTAATGAAATCAGGATTATTATGGTATTACAAACGTCAAAATGATTAATTAGCTGAAAGGGATTGTTTCAAAAATCATTTTGAAACAATCCCTTTATTTTTATTAAACCGTTTCGTCTGGGACAAACCCTAAATTTTCAAGGGCTGTAAATACAGGCTTTAATTGGACATAGCCCTCTCCAACTACCTCATTGTTAATGAGGACAAGGGGGTAGAAAAATTCATCGTCTTGAATACGTGACGCATACTCTTGGTCGCGTTCATTCTCAATTGGACCTTCAATATCGATATAGCGTATATCATATGCTTGATCTGGATATTTGCGATTGATGGCTGCTTGTAGCCACTCATATGTATCCTTGGAAGATGGGGCATTGACACAACTAGCACAGATGACAGCTGTTCCATAAATTTCAATCATAGGTTTTGTTGATGGCATAGTATTTTCTCTCCTTGTGATTCAATATTGGATTTTTTCTGTTGCTAACATTATAATCATTATAAGGAAAGGAGTCGAGATAAATGGCAGAAGCAACAATTAACGACCAAGTTCAAGAGGTATTAGATAAATTACGTCCATTCTTACTACGTGACGGTGGAGACTGTGAATTAGTAGATGTTGAGGATGGCGTTGTGAAATTACGTTTATTAGGTGCTTGTGGCAGTTGCCCAAGTTCTACGATTACATTAAAAGCTGGTATTGAAAGAGCATTATTAGAAGAAGTACCAGGTATCGTGGAAGTAGAGCAAGTATTCTAAGCCTTTTTAAAAAGTTCTAGCTTTTTGCAAGCTAGAACTTTTTTATTTACCTATTTATGACGCGCATGTTCTTTTTCTTCACGAATAATGGCCCACTGTTCTTTCGCCATATCTATAATTTTTGCCTCACCACCGACACTTTGTTTTTCAATGACTCTAGAAAAGAAGCGTGTCGCATTTTCAATATCTCCAATACGTCTAGATAATTCAGCAATCATATACATAATTCGGACAGCTGACATTTGTGTAGAGCTGTAGTCCTCGGTAGAATAAGATTCCATATAATAATCACGTGCTAATTTCATAAAGCGCTCTTCTTGTCCACTATTGTTTAAGGAACGATAAAGCCATGCAAGACGTAGAGTTAGTCCAGCAATCGCTACATTTTTTTCTTTTTTTATCGTGCCACAAAGAAACGCTAACTTATAGGCTTGAATGGCTTGAAATACGGTACGTTCACCCTTGAAATCATGATGCACCCATTTTTCTGTAATTTGTGTACGTATATCATCTTGGATACCCGGTGCAAAATATTTTGTAAAGTCTTCTGTAAAGGAAAAGCCACAATGTTCACATACAAAAACATTATAATAGAGAGCATTCACTTCATCTGCATAAATAGGTTGAAAATCTGTTTCCGTATGATCTACTTTAATAAATTTTGAACGCACTTTTAATGTTGGAAATTCTTTTTTGCAATTTAAACATTGAATTTTTTTCTCATAATATGGTGAGATCTCCATATATATTACCCCCTGCCAAGAATTCGTTGTAACTATTATACCAATGATGTTTTTATTAACATGAATAAAAAATACTATTAATGTGAAAAATATGAGAATTATAACTTATAATCGACTTGAAGCTGAATGTTTGTCATACAATGGTCAAAATTGTTATGATAATACGTAAGAAGGAAGGTGATTGGGATGACAAGTACAAAGCAAATTATAGAAGTGACACAGGCTGCTGGCTTTCATATTAATGAAATGATGGAGCATAATGAAGAACAAGGTTCTTTTTTACGTGTAGTGGTGAATGGTGGCGGCTGTAGCGGGCTATCCTATGGCATGCATTTTGATAAAGAGAAAAAAGATGATGATTTTGAAGATGTTCAGCATGGTTTAACAATTCTTGTTTCCCGTGAAGATGCGCCGATTTTGATGGGAACAAAAATTGACTATAAACAATCGCTAATGGGCGGTGGCTTCACAATCGATAATCCAAATGCCATTGCATCATGTGGCTGCGGTACGTCTTTCAGAACAGCAAAGCGTGAAGGTACACCTGAGGTTTGTGAGTAAAAGTAAATAAATCCATTCGAATAATGGGCTAACAATAATAGGCTTCTTTGATTGATGATGTTGCAAAACATGATGAATGAAAGGAGCTTTTTTCTTTCTTTTTATTTTCCCGTTTGTAAGTAACTATGTTAAAAACCATCTATTTTTATGACCTTATTTAGTGAAATTCAAGGCAATGTATAATAGCTTCTTTCATTGAGGTTGAATGAAAGAAGCATTTTCACTGTGGATTAACTGTAAAATTCAGAATAAATGCTTCATTCCATAGAAAGTGAGCAGGTATAATAGGTAGATAGAGGTGAAGGTTATGAGAAAAGATCGAGGGAAAATATGGTTGGGTGTATCAGGAGTTACGGTGAATGAGCTTGGACAATGGTTAGTTGTGAAAAAGGCTTATAGCGGATTGAAAGGACGTTGGTCATTGCCAGCAGGTTTTGTTAATGCAGGAGAAACGGTAGATGAGGCGGTCATTCGTGAAATCAAAGAAGAAACAGGCATCGATTGTAGAGTCTCAGGCTTAATTGGATTTAGAACAGGTGTCATCCGTGATGACATCAGTGATAATATGGCCATTTTTTATTGTCGAATGCTAGATGAGCAGCAGCAGGTTTCCATTCAAGAAAAAGAAATTTTAGAAGCTAAATGGTTGTATCCACAGGAACTAGCACAAGATGAAACAACCTCTGTGATGTTAAAGGAAATGGCTTCCAATCAATTTGAAAGACATCAATTAGAGGCGATAGAAGGGATTAATCCGGGTGATATTTTTGGTTATACCTCTTATCGTTTATTCTTTAAAAAATAATATGACTTTTAGGAGGTGACCTTTGATGGAGCTGTTTTTATTTATGTTAGAGCGAGTTGGGCTGATCATTGTGTTTGCCTTTTTAATGTCAAGATGGCGACTCTTTCGAGAAAAGCTGTTTCAGGAGCAAGGAACGAAAGAGAAAATATGGCTCATTATTATCTTTAGTAGCCTATGTATTATCAGCAGTTATACAGGGATTAAAATTGAAAGTGGGACAATCCATCCTTTAAATCAGATGATACATAGTACGATCAATGCGGAGGAGGCCATTGCTAATACGAGATTAATTGGTGTCGCCATTGCAGGAATTTTTGGTGGACCACTTGTTGGTGTATGTGTAGGAATTATTGCAGGTATTCACCGAATTACACTTGGTGGTTTTACAGCAATAGCCTGCGGTGTTTCAACGATTCTAGCTGGCTTTATTACAGGTGGTTTAAGTAAACGCTTTAAAATACGTCAAACTTTTTCCTATAAGAAAGCAGTCATTATCGGCATCTGTGCAGAAACGATTCAAATGCTGGTGATTTTAGTAGTCGCGAAGCCATTTGAGCAGGCCTTACAGTTAGTCTCATTAATTGCAATGCCGATGATTTTAATGAATGCCTTTGGGATATTTTTATTTTTCATGATTATTAAAACGTTTATTGATGAAGAGGAGCGAACAAAGGCATTACAAACCCATCAAGCTTTTTCAATTGCCCAACAAACAATTGAGCATTTTCGTAAGGGCTTGAATGAAGAATCATGCCAAACGGTTGCAGAAATTATTAAAAGAGAAATAAAAGTAGATGCGGTCGCTATTACCGATAAAAATGGGGTGTTAGCACATGTTGGCGTTGGGGAGGATCATCATTTAATTCATCGAGAAATCATGACAGCTTTGACAAAACGAGTATTAGAGGAAGGCAAAATTTTAATGGCTACATCTCAAAAGGAAATTCAATGTCCACACGCTAGCTGCCCATTAAGTGCTGCCATTGTCTTGCCCTTGAAGGTACAGCATCGAACAGTTGGAAGCTTAAAGCTTTATTTCACTAAAGCGGATTCTTTGACAGGGGTGAAGAAGGAGCTAGCAGAGGGTTTGAGTAGACTATTTTCCTCTCAGCTTGAATATGCTGAAATTGAGCAACAGCGAAAATTATTAAAGGATGCTGAAATCAAGGCATTACAAGCACAAGTTCATCCACATTTCTTCTTTAATAGTCTGAATACTATTTCAAGCTTGATTCGGACAGATGCAGATGAGGCAAGAGCATTATTAATCAAGCTTAGTACATTTTTTAGAAGCAATTTGCAGGGCGCACGGCAAATGCTCATTCCATTGAAAAATGAAATAGATCATGTTGAAGCTTATTTATCTATTGAGCAAACACGGTTTCCAAATCGTTACGAAGTTGAATTTATCATGGATGAAACACTCTTTGATGTGCAAATTCCTCCATTTACCTTACAGCCTCTTGTCGAGAATGCTATTTATCATGCCTTTAAAAATCGTAATGAAGGCAAAATCTATGTCAAAGTACAACGTGTGAATGATAAGCTGGTCCTGTTAACGGAAGATAACGGCTGTGGTATGAGGAAGGAGCAGGTAAAACAACTTGGCAAGCGTATAATGCAATCCGAACAGGGGACAGGGACCGCTCTTTGGAATATTTATCAGAGGATCCATGAAATTTATGGTTCTGAAGCGGATTTTCATATAACAAGTACGTTAGATGTGGGCACAAAAATTATGATTCAACTGCCGTTAAAGGCGACTAGATGGGAGTAGAAAAATTTGAATGTATATATTGTGGATGATGAACCCTTAGCACGCGCGGAACTGCGATATTTATTAGAGCAAACAGCATTAGTGAATGTTTGTGGTGAATCTGAAAATCTTGAGGAGTTGTGCAAAGCGTCACAGCTTGAAGAAGTCGATTGTATATTTCTAGATATTGAATTAGGCATGAACAATGGACTTGACTTAGCCAAACAATTATTACTGAATGCACAGAGACCTGAAATTATTTTTGCTACAGCCTACGATGACTATGCTTTGCAGGCATTTGAAGTCAATGCATTTGATTATATATTGAAACCCTTTGAGGCAGAAAGGGTACAAACAGCTGTGGAAAAACTGTTAGCTAAAAAAAGAGCTGCGCAAGCAAAAACAATGGAGGAGTTAAAGGCATCTCAGTTGGACAAGCTCGATAAGTTAACAGTTTATGTAAACGATCGAATTTTATTATTGAAAATACAGGATATTTTGTATTGTACCTCTGAGGATAGTAAAACGGTTGTTGTGACAGAACAGGGGCGTTTTTTTGCTTCTGAATCATTGGCCGCGTTAGAAAAAAGACTTACCTTAAAAGGCTTTGTACGTGTCCATCGCGCGTATATTGTCAATTTAGAGCATATTGTGGAATTAGAGCCTTGGAGTAGTTCTAAATTTAATTTAATTGTGCATAACAGACATTCCATTCCAGTAAGTAGGCTATATATGAAGGATGTAAGGAAAATTTTTGACCTATCGAAGTAGTTGCATTTCAACGGAAAACTACTACCTTTCAACTTTAATTTCTGACATTTCAGTTATTTTGCGAATAATATGGACATTCCTTTGCTATGATGTGGAAAAAGTAAAAGGGGTGTTTGCATGAATGCGATTACAATAGTGATAGGGTCTATTTGTATTTTGATGATCAGCTATCGTTTGTATGGCATTTTCTTTACAAAGAAAGTACTTAAAATAAAAGATGATACGCCCACCCCAGCCCACGCTTTGGAAGATGGTAAAGACTATGTTCCGACGAATAAGTGGGTAACCTTTGGGCATCATTTTGCAGCGATTGCAGCAGCAGGACCTTTAGTTGGACCAATCCTAGCTGCACAATTTGGGTATTTGCCTGGACTTCTATGGCTATTAATCGGAGCAGTAATTGGTGGGGCAGTTCATGATGCTGTTGTTTTATTTGCTTCCATGCGTCATGGTGGTAAATCCCTATCGGAAGTGATGAAGGAGGAGTTAGGCCCTATCGCAGGTTTCTGTACAGGCCTTGCGATGCTATTCATTATTACGATTACAATGGCAGGTCTCTCGATGGTGGTGTTAGGTGCTTTAGAGCGCAATCCATGGGGAACGTTTGCTGTAGGTATTACGATACCAATCGCCATGCTTGTGGGTATTGCCTATCGTAAAACAGGCAATTTAATTGTTACATCTACTATAGGCTTTATTTTATTAATGATTGGGGTATTTATCGGACCGCTTATTCAAGGCACAGCATTCGGTGATTTTTTAACATTTGATCGGGATACATTAGCTATCATCTTACCAATCTATGCCTTTTTTGCCGCTGCATTACCTGTGTGGCTTTTATTAGCACCTCGTGATTATTTAAGTAGTTTCATGAAGATTGGGGTATTTATTGCACTAATTATTGGCGTTTTCTTTGTTAATCCTGCTATTCAATTCCCACCATTGACAGAGTTTATTCATGGTGGTGGACCAGTAATTGCCGGTCCTGTGTGGCCGTTTGTTTCTATTACAATTGCCTGTGGTGCCATTTCTGGCTTCCATGCTTTTGTAGGCTCAGGAACAACGCCTAAGATGATTGATCGTTGGGAGGACATCCGTATTGTAGGCTTTGGTGCTATGTTAGTAGAGTCACTAGTAGGTGTGATGGCTTTAATCGCAGCTACTGCTCTTCATCCAGCCGACTATTTTGCGATTAACTCAGCACCAGCTGTATTTGCTACATTAGGAATGGAGCCGGTTCATCTACAAGCATTGTCTCAAAGTATCGGCATGGACTTGGAAGGACGAACAGGAGGTGCTGTAACGCTAGCAGTTGGTATGACAGATATCTTTACAGGTATTCCTTGGTTCGCAGAGTTATCTTCGTACTTCTATCAATTTGTCATTATGTTTGAAGCGGTTTTCATTCTTACAGCCATTGATGCTGGAACAAGGGTAGCTCGTTATTTAATACAAGATTTTGGTGGCAATGTTTATAAACCACTGAAGCGTACCAATTGGGTACCAGGTACAATTTTTGCTAGTGCACTTGCCTGCTTTATGTGGGGCTATTTATTGTATTCAGGGGATATAAGCTCAATCTGGGTATTATTTGGTGTATCCAATCAGCTAATGGCAGCCATTGGTCTAGTATGTGGCGTGACGATGGTATTGAAGGTCGCAGATAAACGCATCTATGCATTGACATGCTTTATCCCATTGGCTTATTTATACATTACGGTCAACGTTGCAGGCTATTGGATGATTAAAAATGTATACTGGAATCCAGCCGCTGCAGGCTTTAATCTGTTAAATGGGATTTTATCTGTTATCATGTTAATGCTTGGCTTCTTAATTGTGCTGACAGCATTTAAAAAATGGGCACAGCTTTGGAAATCACCAAAGTTTTTAGTAGCTCAATCAACTTCATAAAATCATAGAAACTATTGAAGATAAGCATTTGTCTTCAATAGTTTTTTGGTGAAAAAAGCATCTACGACGAAGGAGAAGCGAATACCCGAGGAAGAAGCATCTACCCCTAAATTCAAAGATCAACCATAGATGATCGATTGATGATTTTCCTAAATATGACGAACAAGCGAAAACAAGGATATGTTCATTGAAAGCGGTGTCGTAATCATGTAAACTAATGAGAGGAAAACGGAGGTTATACATACATGGATGGTCCAGTTTCATTAGTACAGTTAATCATTTCTATTTTGTTATTTTTCGTCATGTTCTTTGGTATCGGATTCTTGTTAAATATGCTGTTACGGATGACATGGTTAATGGCAATTGTGTATCCAATTGTTGTCATCTTTATTGTAGATGAAGTAAGCTTCTTAGATTATATTTTTAAGCCAGGCTCTGCATTCCCAGCATTAATTGATAAATTACAGGCACTTCAGTTTGTGGATATTGCTATTTTATCAGGTGGCTTTGCGGGTTCTATTGTGGCTGGTATCGTGATGATTTATTTACGTAAAAGTGGCTATCGAATGTTCTAACGTGCTTAGTATTCTTTCTTCAATTGAAGAAAGAATATTTTTTTTATACAAAAAAACACAGCCTCCTCTAGAGGATGTGTTGATGTCTGTTAGATGAAAAACTCGTAGGCTATGATGGCGATAAAAATACCCGTTAGAGCCCCAAAAAATACTTCACTTCGTTTATGGCCTAACAATGTTTTTAATTCCTCCATTTTTTCTTGTCCGTCCATCTGTGGCCATTTTTTTAAATCATGAAGCAATGTTTGGAAATCCTTACGCAGTTGATTTAAAATGGCTGCATGCTGACCTGCTTGGTAACGAACACCACTAGCATCATACATCACGATAATGGAAAACATTGCGGCTACCGCAAAAATGGGGGATTCCAAACCCGTCTCATAGGCAATTGAGGTTGCCAATCCAGTGACAGAAGCAGAGTGAGAACTAGGCATTCCACCTGTTGAGGTAAAAAGTCCCCATTTTACTTGTCTGGTCATTAAAAAATGAATGGGGATTTTAACAAACTGTGCAAAGAGAACCGCAAAGAGGGCAATTAGTAATGGGGTATTGTGGAGTAAACTCAATTTCATCACAACCTTCGCAAATAATTGCTTTTATTATAACATTCATTATTTTCTAAAAGAAGATATAGGCAAATATTACGCGCTTTTCAGAAACTTCGTTATAATAGTATATGGAATGGAGGAATTTACATGCATATTGTAAAAGAAGCAAAAACATTTGAAGCGATTTCTACTGAACTATTAGTGGTAGGAGTCACAAAACATCGTGAACAAATGCAGGACTGGGCAAGCTTTTCATCTTTTTACGGTGAAGCCCTTGATACATGGATTAGTGCAGGAGACGTCTCAACTGAATTAAAGAAACTAACGAAATTACCATTTGTGAAAGACCATGCTAACCTGAAACGTATTGTATTTGTAGGTTTAGATGAGCGTAAAAACCTCACAGAAGGTGATATTCGCACAGCATTTGGTTTAGTGGGAAAAGAATTAAGATCTTTAAAAGTAAAAGAGTATTCCATCTGGCTTGAATCATTTACAACAGAGTCAATTTCAACAGCAGATGTAGCATTTTTAGCGGGTGAAGGAATTGGCCTTGGCTATTATGCTGTCCCACATTATAAAACAACTTCAAACGAAGTAAATAAACGTATTGATGCTGTTCACCTTGTGACTACAGCAGAGGATTTAGATGAAGTGGTAGCAAGCTTTGAGGTAGGTGTGATTTATGCAGATGCTGTCAATGAAGCTCGTAGCTTAATTAATTTACCTCCAAACCTACTAACAGCTACGGATTTAGCTAACTATGCACAATCTCTTGCTGTGGAATACGATTTTGAAGTAGAGATATTAGATAAAGCACAATTAGAGGAACTAGGTATGGGTGGTATATTATGTGTTAACCAAGGCTCTTATGAAGAACCACGATTAATTACCTTAAAATATAAAGCGACTGAAGATTTTGAAGATCCAATTGGCCTTGTTGGTAAGGGTGTAACGTATGATACAGGCGGCTATTCTTTAAAACCAAAGGACTCTATGGTTGGTATGAAAGGTGATATGGGCGGTGCCGCTGCTGTACTTGGTGCGATGAAAATTATCGGTGAATTACGTCCAAATAAAAATGTTGTAGCCGTTATCGGTTCTACAGATAATATGGTGTCTGATACAGCGTTTAAACCAGATGATGTGATTACGACGTACAGCGGAAAAACGGTAGAAGTATTAAATACGGATGCAGAAGGGCGTTTAGTTCTGGCAGATGCAACTACATATGCTAAACAGCAAGGGGCTACATCACTGATCGATGTTGCTACTTTAACTGGAGGCGTTATTACTGCACTAGGTATGGATAAAACAGGTGCTCTTGCAAATGATGATGCATTTTTTGAAGCATTTATGGAAGCTGCAAAAGAGACCGATGAATTTGTTTGGCGTATGCCTTTAACAGAAAATGATAAAAAACGAATTCGAAAATCAGATGTAGCTGATTTAAATAATTCACCTGGTCGTGATGGTCATATGATTTTCGGCGGCGGTTTTGTGGGCGAATTTGTTGGTGATACACCATGGATTCACCTGGATATAGCAGGCACATCTGATGCAGTAGCTGTACATGATTTAGGACCTAAGGGTGGTACTGGTGTTATGGTCCGTACACTCGCGAATTTTGTCCAACGTTTAGGGGAAGAAAAATAATAAAGCGTGTCAATCAGCGGGAGTTTATTCTCGCTGATTTTTTGTGATTTATGCACTAATCTCGATAGAATAGGCATTCTACATATGATAGATGTATCTTCCTTCATACGATAGAGTAAAAAGGGGAGGTAGCATATGCGCAATTTCGGAGGTTATCCAGGCGGAGGATTTGGAGGCTTTATTTGGCCATTTGGCGCACCGTTTTTTGGTGGTTTTTTAGGCAGTTTCCTTGGCTCTCAATTTAATCAATATCCTTACAATCCATATTATCCAAACTATCGACCATATCCACCAGGTCCATATTTTCGACCAGGTCCGCGATATCGTAGACCATGGTAAGCACATAATTAGATCAGCCAGTTGTCGATCTTGATATCGACAACTGGTTTTTATTGTGCCTAACGAAGTATCAAAATTAGTGTTGACAGAATATACTAAATTATTTATTATTCTTATTATATTACTAAGAATTAAATATGTGGCTGACTAGCAAACTAGAGGCTTTTATTATTCATAGGCATTTTTGTGTCTAAGGATAATATTAGCCTTTTTTCTTTATCTTAATTTAGTAAAGGTTTTTGTACCGAAAGCAAAGTGTCAGGTTTAGAAAATCGAGGACCCTTATTAGTAAGTTTAATCAATCTGAAATGCCATGACAACGAGGCGTAATTGACAGAAGGAGTGAGATGAAATGGGGAAAGTTTATATTGTCGGTGCAGGTCCTGGAGATGTTGACCTCCTTACAATAAAAGGATTACGTTGCATTGAATGTGCAGATGTCATTTTATATGACAGACTCATTAATAAAGAGCTATTAGCCTATGCCAAGAAAGAAGCTAAATTAATCTTTTGCGGGAAGTTGCCTCAGCAACATGCCATGATCCAGGAGCAAATTAACCAAACGCTTGTTGATTATGCCCAACAAGGATATGTTGTCACAAGATTAAAAGGAGGAGACCCATTTGTTTTTGGTAGAGGGGCAGAGGAGGCAGGTGTGCTAGCAAAGCATCAAATTCCCTTTGAAATTGTGCCTGGTATTACGTCAGGTATAGCAGCTCCAGCATATGCAGGTATTCCTGTCACACATCGTGATTTAGGCTCAAGCTTTGCTATGGTTACTGGGCATATGCAGGACGGAAAAGAAGATGCTATTCGTTGGGAAAGTCTTGCAAAAGGGATTGATACGATTGCTATTTATATGGGTGTTGGTAATCTGCCGTATATCCGTCAACAATTACTCAAATATGGCCGTGATGAACAAACGCCTGTGGCTGTTATTCACTGGGGAACAGTTTCTACTAAGCAAAGAACTGTTACGGGTACATTAGCTACAATTGAGGAAATCGTGTGTGTGGAAAAGATTCAAAACCCTAGCATCATATTAGTAGGGAAGGTTGTGACCTTAAGAGAAACCATTCATTGGTTTGAACAAAACCCAGCACAGCCAATCCAAATAACGGGATAAGGTTGTGGGATTATGCAGGCTATTTTATATATTGCACATGGCAGTCGTGTCAAGGAAGGTGTAGAGCAGGCCGTAAACTTTCTTCAAGGCGTACAACAAGAAGTGACAGTAACTATACAGGAAATATGCTTTCTAGAGCTGGCAACACCAACCATTGCAGAAGGCATTGCTAGCTGTATTCGGAAAGGGGCAACAGCGATTGCCGTAATGCCTATTCTCCTACTAGCTGCTCAACACGCAAAGCATGATATTCCGAAAGAAATGGCAAAAGCTCAAAAACTATACCCATATGTAAAGTTTACATATGGTGAGCCTCTTGGCATTCATGAACGATTAATTGACACATTACAAGCTAGGATAATAGAAAAACAGCAACCTAACAGCAATGCGAGTGTTTTACTCATAGGACGTGGGAGTAGTGATCCAGCCGTCAAGAGGGATTTAGCCAAAATTGCCAAAAGGCTACGTACTAAATATCACTATAAAGCCGTTGATACATGCTTCTTATACGGAATGGGACCAACCTTTGAAGACTGGTTACTGCAAGTTAAAGGGAAGCAACAGCAAGTTTTTATTGTCCCTTATTTATTATTTACAGGCATTTTAAGACAAAGTATTGCCAAGCGATTACAAGGCTTTGACAGTCAAAACATTATGTTATGTGAAAGCTTAGGCTATGACGACAATGTGAAAAAAGTATTAGTGGAACGTATTGATGAATTACTACATTTTAAAGAGGAAGGTGTTTCGTAATGGTAGATAAAAGAACTGAAAATGTAAATCTAGCATTAGATAATGTCCGCCAAATGTTAAATACTGTGAACCACGGATCAATTACATTGATTGTTCAAAATTCCTATGTGGTTCAGATTGAGAAAAAGGAAAAAATAAGGCTTCGATAAATTAAAAAATATGAAATGAAGATGATTCGTGAGGTGGCAAAGATTGAAATTACAAGTAATAAACAGTCCATTTAATGAAGAGCAGGTGAAGTTATTAAACGAGCTTCTCCCTAAATTAACAATTGAACAAAAATTTTGGCTAAACGGTTACCTAAGTGCTCCCCAAGCAACTCTTGAAGCAATTGTTGAACAGGCACCACCAGCAGCCCAGCCGATTACCAAAACAATAACAATTTTATATGGTTCCCAAACAGGCAATAGTCAAGGATTAGCTGAAAAGTATGCAGCAGCTTTAAAAGAGCAGCAGATAGATGTAACTGTCTCATCATTAGGGAAATTTAAAGCTAGTAATTTAAAAAAGATCACCAATCTATTACTTATTGTGAGTACACATGGAGAGGGAGATCCACCAGATCAAGCGATACAATTCTATGAATTTTTGCATAGCAAGCGGGCGCCTAGATTAGAACACCTACAATATTCGGTTCTTGCTTTAGGGGATAGCTCCTATGAATTTTTTTGTAAGACAGGTAAGGACTTTGATGAGCGATTTGCGCAATTAGGTGCAACAAGAATTGTTCCTCGTATAGATTGCGATGTAGATTATGATGACGCAGCTGCACAGTGGTTCTCCGCGGTTCAACAGGAATTTCTTCAGCATACAACTTCAGCAACGTCTACTTCAGCACACACCGAAGGGGCGCAAGTACTTGAAGAATCTACATATTCAAGAAAAAATCCATTTTACGCTGAAGTACTTGAAAATATAAATCTAAATGGTCGTGGCTCCAATAAAGAGACGCGTCATCTTGAATTATCGATTGAGGGAGCTAATTTTCTTTTTGAACCTGGCGATAGCATTGGCATTCTGCCAGAGAATGATGAACAATTAGTCAATGCATTGCTGACAGCACTTCAATTTGATTCGGAGACAGAAGTGACTGTTTTTGATGAAACAATAACAATAAAAGAAGCACTACAGAAAAAATTAGAAATTACGGTGTTATCTAAACCGTTACTCGAAAAAATTGCTGCTTATACAGAGCATAAAGAATTTTCTAAGCTATTTGAAGAACCAAAAGGCTGGAAGGACTATGCAAAAGGAAGAGACTTGCTCGACCTAGTAGAGGAATTTACACCATTTACTTGGAGTGCACAGCAATTTGTAGAGTTACTGCGTAAAATTCCAGCTCGACTTTATTCTATTGCTAGTAGCCAAAAGGCCAATAGCGAAGAGGTTCATTTAACGATTGGCAAGGTAAGCTATGAAACAGCAGGTAGACAACGCCTTGGTGTTTGCTCTGGAAGTGTGGCAGAACGAATACAAATAGGTGATACATTACCAATCTATGTTCATAAAAATCCGAATTTCAGATTGCCAGAGAATAATGAAACGCCAATTATTATGATTGGTGCAGGCACAGGTGTTGCACCATATCGAGCTTTTCTAGAGGAGCGAGAAGAGTTAGGGATTGTGGGGAAAGCATGGCTCATCTTTGGTGATCAGCATTTTGTTACGGATTTCCTCTATCAAACGGATTGGCAACGTTGGCTAGCTGCTGGCACATTAAGTCACATGCATGTAGCCTTTTCACGTGATACAGACCAAAAAATCTATGTTCAACATAAATTGCAAGAAAATGCCGCAAGTTTTTATGAGTGGCTGGAGCAGGGGGCTGTCATTTATGTATGTGGTGACGAAAAATCAATGGCATCTGATGTGGATGCAACCATTCATCAAATTATTGAGCAGCAAGGACAGAAAACACCAGAGGAAGCAAAAGCCTATGTGAATGAATTAAAACAGCAAAAACGCTACCAACGTGACGTTTATTAATGGAGTTCAACACAAATTTCTCGAAAACCTTCCCTTATTAATGAGTTGATCTCTTTGTTAGCAAGTAAACCCTCAGGTATGCCCAATACGCTGAGGTGTAATGGATTAAAGGAGCGATAAAGAATGACTGAAAAAATAGTGTTACCTCCACAGCCCGGGAAACCAAGTGATGTAGAGCGTATTAAAACCGAAAGTAATTACCTACGTGGAACACTCGAACGTACCATGAATAATCCATTAAGCTCTGGTATCCCAGAGGACGATAATCGCCTTATGAAATTTCATGGCAGTTACTTACAGGACGATCGAGATCTTCGGAATGAACGTCAGAAACAAAAGCTGGAACCGGCCTATCAATTTATGGTACGTGTACGAACACCAGGTGGAGCGGCTACCCCAGCGCAATGGCTTGTGATGGATGAAATGGCTAGAAAGTATGGCAATGGCTCTTTAAAATTAACAACACGCCAAGCATTTCAAGTACATGGCATTTTAAAATGGAATGTTAAAAAATATATGCAGGAAATCAATGAGGTGTTATTGGATTCTCTTGCTGCATGTGGAGATGTGAACCGTAATGTGATGTGTAATGTCAATCCAAACCAGTCTGCATTACATGAAGAGGTTTATAATTGGTCTGCAAAACTAAGTGAGCATTTACTGCCGAGAACACGCGCTTATCATGAATTATGGTTAGATGGAGAAAAGGTAGTAGATAGTCAGGATGTAGAAATTGAACCGATTTATGGAGCTCAATATTTGCCGCGTAAATTTAAAATTGGTATTGCGATTCCACCAAGTAATGATGTAGATGTTTTTTCACAAGATATCGGACTGATTGCCATCGTTGAAGACAATCAGCTTGTTGGTTTTAACGTAGCGGTTGGTGGAGGCATGGGCATGACACATGGTGATCATGAAACCTATCCACAGCTTGCTCGTGAAATTGGCTTTATAACGCCAGATAAATTATTAGAAACAGCAGAAAAAATAATAACGATACAGCGTGATTATGGGAATCGCTCTGTCCGTAAAAATGCACGATTTAAATACACGATTGATGCGAGAGGACTTGAATGGTTCCAAGAAGAATTAACGCGTCGTCTAGGCTGGGAAATTCAGCAGGCTCGTCCTTATACTTTTGAGCGTACAGGTGATGAATTTGGCTGGATTAAAGGTGCAGATGGTCATTGGCATTATACGTTATTTATTCAAAATGGCCGTATAAAAGACTTTGAGGATTATCAGTTGTTAACTGGCTTACGTGAAATAGCTAAGGTGCACACGGGTGATTTTCGTTTAACACCGAACCAAAACCTAATGATTAGCAATGTAACACCCCAGAAAAAGAAACAAATAAATACGCTTATTAAACAATACAAGCTAACAGACGGTGCGCATTATTCTGCCTTACGCCGCAATTCCATTGCCTGTGTCTCATTACCGACATGTGGCTTAGCCATGGCAGAAGCAGAACGCTATTTACCTTCTCTTATAACAAAAATTGATGCCATTATTGATGAGGCTGGCTTAAATGAAACAGAAATTGTTATTCGCATGTCTGGTTGTCCAAATGGCTGTTCACGTGCAGCAATGGGTGAAATCGGCTTTATTGGCAAAGGGCCAGGTAAATACAATATGTACCTTGGTGCAAGTTTTACAGGCAATCGCTTAAATAAAATCTATCGTGAAAATATTGGTGAGGAGGAAATTTTAGCAGAGCTACGACCAATTCTTCTACATTTTTCAAAGGAACGTTTAGAGGGCGAACATTTTGGAGACTTTGTCATTCGTGCTGGGTATGTCACAGCTGTCTATGATGGAAGAGAATTTCATTAAAAATAAAAACCATGTAGCAAAGAAAAATTTGCTACATGGTTTTTTATATAGAATAATCCTCAGGAATAAATACCTTTAATTGTTTCGGCTTTACAAATACCTGATCGCCCACCTTCAGTTGAAGAAGATGAAATTGTTCTTTTGATAACTCCGCTTCTAAAAATTCATCAAGATCCTCACGGCGTAGTTCAATTTGAACGATAGGTCCTAGTAAATGAATGTGGCTGATTTTAACAGGAACTGTACCTGAAATACTTGTTTTCTCAATCTGAATATCATGTGGACGTACATAGCCTATCGCATTGTCCTCTGAATGTGTTAGGGCATCAGGTACATCAAGTGCAACTTCACCCTGCATGAGCTTACCATTATGTAAGCGACCTTTAAATAGATTAACATTGCCCAAGAAGTCATAGACAAACGGACTTTTGGGGTTTGTATAGACCTCATCTGGACTACCAATTTGCTCGATTTTGCCATTATTCATGACCACAATGCGATCTGCAACATCGAGAGCTTCCTCTTGGTCATGTGTCACAAAAATACTTGTAATATGAAATTCATCATGTAACTTTCGAAGCCAGCGACGTAACTCCTTGCGTACTTTTGCATCGAGAGCTCCAAATGGTTCATCTAGTAACAGTACCTTTGGCTCTACAGCAAGCGCTCTTGCCAGTGCGACACGTTGTCGTTGCCCACCTGAGAGCTGTGTTGGATATCGATCTGAGAAATTTTCAAGCTTCACAAGTTGCAATAATTCCATCACTTTATCTTTGATTTGTTGTTTTGAAGGTCTGCTTTTTCGAGGACGTACCTTCAGGCCATAAGCAACATTGTCAAAGACCGTCATATGGCGAAAAAGCGCATAATGTTGAAAGACAAAGCCCACATTGCGTTCCTTTGGATGACGATCTGTGATGGATTGACCATCAAATAAAATATTGCCGACATCCGTTGTTTCAAGCCCAGCAATCACACGTAATAATGAGGTTTTTCCTGATCCAGAAGGGCCAAGTAGTGCTACTAGCTCCCCAGACTGAATATGTACGGATATATCCTCTAGTGCCTGAAAGGACCCATATTTTTTGGATACGTTTTGAATTTGTATACTCATTGAGACCATCTCCTTTTAACTAGATTTTGATTTCCAAGCAATAATGTCTTTCACAATTAATGTAAAGATGGCCATTACGCTCATTAAGGAAGCAACTGCAAAGGCTGCTGCAAATTGATATTCATTATAGAGAATTTCAATATGAAGGGGCATCGTATTTGTCATGCCACGAATATGACCAGATACCACAGACACAGCCCCGAATTCTCCGATGGCTCGTGCATTACATAAAATCAAACCATAGAATAGTCCCCATTTAATATTGGGTAATGTGACATACCAAAAGGTTTTAAAGCCACTTGCCCCCAATGAAATGGACGCTTCTTCCTCAGATATACCTTGGGTTTGCATCAGCGGTATTAATTCACGTGCAACAAAGGGCAATGTGACGAAAATTGTGGCAAGGACAATGCCAGGTAGTGCAAAAACAATTTTAATATCATGTGCAAACAACCATTCACCAAATAGTCCCTGTGAGCCAAACAATAAAATAAACACTAAACCTGCGATAACAGGTGAAACTGCAAAAGGTAAATCTACCATAGTAAGTAATAGATTTTTCCCCTTAAAATTAAACTTTGTAAGTGCCCAGGCAGCCATTACGCCAAAGATCGCATTGAGGGGTACAGTAATGGCTACGACGATTAATGTAAGCTTAATAGCAGCTAATGCATCTGGATGTGTAATCGCAGTAAAGTAAACATCGGATCCTTTTTGAAAGGCTGTAATAAAAATAGATACTAAAGGTAGTACGATAAAGAAAGCTAAAAAAGCTAAGGCAATAAATATTAACGTATAGCGAATAATACGAGGCTCCTGTAAGGCAGCAGTCTGTGTAGCTGCTTTCCTTTTTCCTGTACTAGCCTGCTGAATAAAAGTTGATTGTTCCATATAGTACCTCCTAATGTACAAACCGACGATTGGCTAGCCATTGTATCAAGTTAATGGTGAACAACAAAATAAAGGATGTCACAAGCATGACAACAGCTATGGCAGTTGCCCCCGCATAATCATATTGCTCAAGCTTTGTCATAATAATTAACGGCGTAATTTCCGTTTTCATCGGCATATTTCCTGCAATAAAAACAACCGAGCCATATTCACCTAAAGCGCGCGCAAAGGCCAAGGAAAAGCCAGTTAAAATTGCTGGTACTAGCTCTGGTAAGATGACTTTACGGAAGGTTTGTAAACGATTGGCTCCAAGGCTTGCCGAAGCTTCCTCCACCTCAGCACTGATATTTTGTAAAACGGGCTGGACCGTTCGTACAACAAAGGGTAGCCCGATAAAGGTTAAAGCAATAATGATGCCAAGAGGTGTAAAGGCAATTTTAAAATCAAAAAATTGACCAATCCAACCATTTGGCGCATAAAGAGATGTTAAAGCAATTCCAGCGACAGCAGTAGGCAATGCAAAAGGTAAGTCTACAAGCCCATCAATGATTCGTTTAAAGGGAAATTGATAGCGAACGAGAACCCATGCAATAGTCGTACCGAAAAAAACATTTAGTAAGCCTGCAATCAGTGCAGTGCTGAAGCTCACTTTGTAGGAAGCAACAGCACGGGGATCTGTAATGATATCTATAAATGCTGACCAGCTTAAGGACATGGTATGAATGAAAATCATGGAAAGTGGTAGTAACACTAGTAAACTTACGTAAAGCATTGTATAACCAAGAGATAAATGAAAGCCTGGAATAATTCGACGCGATTTTTTAGGAATGATTAAACTGCTCATCAAAACGCTCCTTATTGTGGTACGTATATTTCATCAAAGGTACCACCATCTTTAAAATGGGTTGCTTGTGCTTGTGACCAACCACCAAAATCATCGATGGAAACAAGTTCAAGCTGAGGGAATTGATCTTTATATTTTGCTAGAATCGTTTCACTACGTGGTCGATAATAATTTTTCGCCGCAATTTCTTGCCCTGTATCACTATATAAATGCTGTAAGTAAGCTTCAGCGACTTCACGTGTCCCTTTTTTATCTACGATTTTGTCTACAACTGCAACTGGTGGCTCTGCTAAAATACTTAAAGAAGGCGTGATGATTTCAAATTCATCCTTACCTAATTCATTGAGAGAGAGGTATGCTTCATTTTCCCACGCAATTAAGACATCTCCAATTTTACGTTCTACGAATGTTGTTGTAGCTCCACGAGCGCCAGAATCAAGTACTTCTACATTACTGTAAAGTGATTTCATAAATTCCTTTATTTTTGTCTCATCATTGTTATATAACTTTCCGGCATAAGCCCAAGCAGCTAAGTAGTTCCACCGTGCACCTCCAGATGTTTTGGGATTAGGCGTTATGACAGATACATCATCTTGAATCAAATCATCCCAATCTTGTATGTTTTTTGGATTGCCCTTGCGAACTAAAAAAACAATTGTAGATGTATAGGGAGTCGAATTAAGATCAAATTCGGTTTGCCAATCTTTATTCAGCAGCTCACGAGTTTGAGCAATTTCATCAATATCGTAAGCGAGTGCGAGTGTCACAACGTCGGCTTCAAGACCATCAATAACTGCACGCCCCTGTTTGCCAGATCCACCATGTGATTGATTGATTGTGACGTCTTGGCCAGTATCAGCCTTCCATTTTTTTATAAAATCTTTGTTGAACTCATCGTAAAGCTCCCGTGTTGGATCATAGGAAACATTTAGTAGCTCTACAGACTTCTTGTCTTCCTGATCGCTTGCTTTTTCATCTGAGTTAGCACTTCCACAGCCAGTTAAACTAAGCGTTAGAATAGTTAATAATGCCAAGGATTGTAGAACATAGCTCTTTTTTTTCATAGTTAATCCGCCCCTTTTCTGTCTTAAGAATGCAAAAAGCCATCACCCACAATGACATGACAACATTGGGTAGATGGCCTTCAGATCCTCTGATCAGCGTTTTTTTAGGTCAAAGCTTTAGTAATACATTAAACATATATTTCCTATTAGTCAACAAGGAATTATAAAAAAGATTATTTATTTTGAAAATTAATATAAGTGTCCTTAGATACCACTCATCATATGCAGCAAAGAGCAAAAAAAATGGGTGTATGGAAAAGATATTTAAAAAACCTAGTTGACTGCTTGGTGTACTTTAGTATATATTTGGTAATAAGAAGAATGATTGTAGTACGAGGTAACAACTACTAGTGAACAATCATTAAATATAGAGCTGGCTAGTCAAACTAGAGGCGTTTTAACAAAGACCTGTTTTTCCTATGTCTTTTGTTAGAACGCCTTTTTGCTATGAGGGGGATTCGATGTTAACTTACGAAAATTGGCAAGAACCGATCATTGATTTTCAGGTTGATGATATGTATAAGGCTGCACTAGAGGTTTTACAGTGGAGCTATCAAGAATATGGAGATGAAATCGTCTATGCATGTAGCTTTGGTATTGAGGGCATTGTCTTAATTGATCTCATTTCAAAGGTAAAGCCTAACGCTACGATTGTATTTTTAGATACAGATGTACACTTTAAAGAAACATATGAAACCATTCATAAAGTCAAAGAAAAATATCCACAACTCAACATTGTCATGAAAAAGCCAGCCCTTACACTTGAGCAACAAGCTACACAACATGGTGACGAACTATGGAAAACCAACCCAAATAAGTGCTGTGATATTCGTAAGATAAAACCTTTACACGAAGCCTTATCAGGTAAAAAGGCTTGGATATCAGGCTTACGTCGTGAGCAATCACCAACACGTCAACAAACAAACTTTTTAAATCGTGACGATAAATTTAAATCGATTAAAGTTTGTCCATTGATTCATTGGACTTGGAAGGATGTCTGGCGCTATGTTTCGAAGCACAGTCTGCCATATAATCCGTTACACGATCAAGGCTATCCAAGCATCGGCTGTGAGCATTGTACGAAACCAGCATTTACAATGGAGGATTTACGTTCAGGTAGATGGCAAGGTTCTGGTAAAACCGAGTGCGGGTTACATGAATAAAGGAGTTCTGCCATGCTTGAATATTTTGCAATAGCTATTAGTTTATTTTTTGCGATGAACATAGGAGCAAGCGGTGCAGCAGCCTCAATGGGTGTTGCTTATGGGGCAGGTGCCATCAAAAAAGCGTGGCAAGCATTGCTTTTATGCGCGATAGGCGTCTACAGTGGAGCTGTATTAGGCGGAGGAGAGGTAGTTAAAACGATAAGCTCAGGCATTATGCCCCAGGAATATATTACGGTAAAGGTTGTCATCATTATCTTGATTTCTGCGACAAGCTCGTTATTTTTCGCCAATCTTTTAGGCATTCCCTTATCAACGAGTGAAGTAACAGTGGGTGCTGTCGTGGGTGTAGGAATTGCCTATAAAGTACTATTCGTCAATTCGCTGCTTGTCATTATATCATTTTGGGTGATTGTACCGCTTGTTGCCTTTGTCATTGCTCTTGTATGTGGAAAGTTATTATATAAGTTACAAAACACAGGGTTGCTGAAAGATCGGCCAATTTTAACTGTTCTTCTCGTTTTAGCAGGATTTTTCGAAGCATTTTCAGCGGGGATGAATAATGTTGCCAATGCAGTTGGACCCTTGGTGGGAGCAGGAATGATGGATGTGACAACGGGCATTGTGCTTGGCGGTGCATTTGTCGCAATAGGTGCTCTGCTACTTGGTAAACGAGTGCTTGAAACAAACGGTAAAAAAATAGTGCGCTTTCAAAAGGCAGAGGGCATTCTCATTTCAAGTACAGGTGCACTGCTTGTTGGCGTAAGCTCAATTTTTGGGCTTCCAGTACCCTTAACACAAGTCACTTCTTCATCCATCATTGGGATGGGGATGGCGAAAAACGGAAAGCAAATCTTCCATAAGCATATTGTGAAAAAAATTATACGTATTTGGGTTGTATCACCCATCTTTTCATTAGTCATTTCTTATTTTTTAGTGCAGTTATTTTTAGAAAAAGACCTTTATGCCATTATTTTAAATGGCAGCATTATTGTTGGGACGCTAGGGGTCATTAGTCTGATGCGTACGATGCGTGAAGAAGAGCAGTCTATCTATGATGCAGGGGAAGGCATTTAAATTGAATCATATCATCACTATCTTTTGACTACAAAACTTAGTATTTAACTAGAATTAGGAGGAGATTTTTATGAGTCTACAACCACATGGTGGACTACTTGTGCAAGCATTTAATCCGGAAAAAAAAATCACAACTATTCATAAGGAAATTGAGTTGGATGCAATTTCGTTGAGTGATTTAGAGCTAATTGCTATAGGGGGGTATAGCCCAATTGAAGGTTTTTTAACACAAGTAGACTATGAGTCAGTCGTGGCACAAAGTCGTTTAGCATCAGGTGTAGTATGGAGTATTCCGATTACCTTACCTGTTACAAAAGAGAAAGCGTCCATTTTACAGCCTGGTGACGAGGTGAAGCTGGTTTATGGTGATGAAGTATATGGCGTTATTGAAGTAGCAGATATTTATGAGCCGAATAAACGAAAAGAGGCTTTACTTGTCTATGGAACAGAGGATTTAGCACATCCGGGCGTTCAAAAGCTTTTTGATCGTCCTGCCATTTATGTTGGAGGGAAAATTACGTTAATTAAACGTCTTACACAAAAGTTCCCTGCTTATTCATTTGATCCAATAGAAACGCGACAATTATTTGCTGACAAGGGATGGAAAACTATTGTTGGCTTCCAAACACGTAATCCAGTCCATAGGGCGCATGAATATATTCAAAAGGCAGCACTTGAAACGATTGATGGGTTATTTCTAAATCCACTTGTGGGTGAAACAAAGTCAGATGATGTGTCAGCTGCTATACGTATGGAGAGCTATGAGGTTTTATTAAAAAACTATTATCCTGAAAGTCGTGTACAATTAGGTATTTTTCCAGCCGCTATGCGGTATGCAGGACCAAAGGAAGCTATTTTCCATGCACTTGTTAGAAAAAATTATGGCTGTACTCATTTTATTGTTGGTCGTGATCATGCAGGTGTTGGTGATTATTATGGCACATATGATGCACAAAAGATTTTTGAACAGTTTACTGAAGATGAATTGGGAATTGTCCCACTGAAATTTGAGCATAGCTTTTATTGCCAGCAATGTGAAGGCATGGCGACGACAAAGACGTGTCCACATGATAGCTCTGCCCATGTCATTCTATCAGGAACGAAGGTACGTGAGATGCTACGAAATGGAGAAGTACCACCAAGTACATTCAGTCGTAAAGAAGTCGTAGACATTTTAATTAAAGGCATGAGTAAGGAGGTAGTGAAATGAGTTCAAACATTGTTTGGCATGAAGCCTCCATTACAAAAGAAGAACGCCGTTCAAAAAATAAACATCAAAGCTTTATTTTATGGTTTACGGGTTTATCTGCTTCAGGGAAATCATCAGTGGCCAATGCATTTGCCCGACGATTATTTGAAAGGAGCAATCAAGCCTTCGTATTAGATGGTGATAATGTGCGTCATGGCTTAAATAGTGACTTAGGATTCGATGAGGCAGGGCGCAAAGAAAATATTCGTCGAATAGGTGAAGTCTCAAAGTTATTTATAGAGAGCGGTCAAATTGTGCTAACGGCTTTTATTTCACCTTATCGAGAAGATCGTCAGGTAGTCCGTGAACTTGTAGAGGATGGTGAATTTTTAGAGGTCTTTGTAAAGTGTTCAGTAGAAACATGTGAAAAAAGAGATCCTAAAGGTTTGTATAAAAAAGCAAGGAATGCTGAAATTGCTAATTTTACAGGGATTAGCGCTCCATATGAAGAACCGATTAACCCAGAAGTTATTTTGGATACAGAACAGCATTCCATTGAAGAATGTGTGGAGCAACTGACAAATATTTTAACTGCCAAGGGATATATTTAACTAAAAAAATCTGCTCGATTTAGTAATCGGGCAGATTTTTACGTTTATTTTACACCTTGTTCCTTTTTCATTCTGTCAATTTCAGGACCTAGTTCATCACGTACGGTACCTTTCCAAGGCTTAACACCAGCAATATAGGAAGAACGTGTCATAATGTGTCCGCCAACAGGACCAGTAATAAAGAGGAAGAGTATCCCCAATAAAATACGAGGGTTGAAATGATCTTCAATGAGCCAAAAGTGAAAGAATACACCAATTAGTACACACATGACGCCAAGTGTTGCACTTTTTGACGCGGCATGTGCACGTGTATACAAATCAGGTAAGCGGACAAGTCCAATAGCTGTCACGACAATAAAGAGTACTCCAACAGTAATGAAAAAGATAACTAAACTATTAGCGAGAATTGTCACGTTTGATGATATCTCCTTTCTCTATGAATTTAGAGAAAGCCATCGTACCGATAAACGATAAAATTGCTAGCAATAAAATGATTTCAAGAAAGAAGCTTGTTTCCACTAAAATCGAAAATAGTCCGATTAGGGAAATGAGTGAAACACCAAGTGAATCCAAAGCTACAACACGATCGGATGCGGAAGGACCTTTTACCATTCGATAAATGACCGCTATCATAGATAAGCAAATCACTACGATTACAGCAATAATAAATGTTGTCATGATTTACTCACCTCCAAAATCGCTTTTTCAAATGAATCTCGAATGGAAGCAATGGCTTCATCCACATCGTTAATATCAATTGCATGTACATACAATGTTTTCGCATCATCCGAAACATGCACTACAACTGTTCCTGGTGTTAAAGTAATAAGACTTGATAATAACGTAATTTCCCAGTCTTGTGTTAAAACAGTTGGATAAGCAAAAAAGGCTGGTTGCATGTCCAGTTTAGGCTTCAACACTACTTTTAACACTTGAACATTTGCTAAAATTAATTCTTTAAAGAACAACAACGTTAATTTTAGCAGGGCCCATAATCGATAGACATAAAGACGGGACTTGAAAAACCTCCGCATGAGAATAAGTAAAAGTATCCCCATCATGAATCCTATGATAAAACCAGTTGCTGTGTAATTAGAGGAAAGGAACATCCAGACAAAGGCAAGTACAAAATTTAAAATCATTTGAAATGCCATAGTGCTAATCCTCCTTCATCACAGCATCTATATAGATAGATGGATCATTTAATAGTTTTGCAGCATCATCCATAAATGGCGTAATCCATTCAGAACCCACACCATATGCGACCGTAATAAGTACTAACAAGGCAGTAGGCATAAACAGCATTTTATAGGTAGATTTGTCGACGGTACCTTGTGTTTCTTTTTCCTCACCCCAAAAGACATAGAGGAAAATACGAATCACGGATAGTAGAACAAGCAGTGAAGATGCTAAAATGAAAATACTGCTCCACATACTTCCAGCCTCAAAGCCTCCCTGAACAATTAACAGCTTTCCAACAAACCCGCTAAGTGGTGGAATTCCAGCTAAGCCGAAAGCTGCTATTAAATAACACCAACCCAGTGCAGGGTATTTTTTCATAAGTCCACCCATTTTACGCAAGTCAGATGTACCAGTAATGTAGATGACAATGCCGATTAACATAAAGAGTGCTGCCTTAATCAGCATATCGTGAATTAAATAAAAGATCGCTCCTTTTAAAGAGGCCTCATTCATTTGAGAGACACCAAATAAAATGACACCTACTGCAATGACAATGTTATAGATAATAATGAGCTTTACATCAAAATAAGCGAGTGCTCCAATACAACCAGCCACAATTGTTGCAATAGCTAATGCCATTAGTAAATCATGCGTATAGGATAAATCATGTACAAAAAATAGTGTGTAGGTACGTGTAATGGCATAGACCCCAACCTTTGTTAGCAGAGCGCCAAATAGAGTTAAGACAGGGATCGGGGCTGCTGCATACGAAGTAGGAAGCCAAAAGTATAATGGGAAAATAGCTGCTTTTAGTCCAAATACCATTAAAAATAGTACGGCAATAACAGTAATAATCCCTGGTTGATTAATTTCAGCAATTTTTACCGCAATATCAGCCATATTTAATGTCCCTACTACAGAATATAAATAGGCCACGGTTATAACAAATAATGCCGAAGAAATAACATTAATTAAAATATATTTAATTGACCCTTTCAGTTGCCCCTTCTCACCACCTAAAACGATGAGTAAATAGGAAGCCATTAACAATACTTCAAAGAACACAAATAAGTTAAAAATATCACCTGTTGTAAAGGCACCATTGACCCCAGTTAAAATAAACATAATACCAGGGTAATAAAAGAAGCGTTCGCGTTCCTTCGTGATAGAACCGAAGCCATACCAAACAACAAATAGTGCAATAAGCAATGTCGTTGTAACGAGCAATGCAGACACCATATCAGATACCATTGTAATACCGTAAGGAACAGGCCAATTTCCAAATGTGACCTTTTGAATACCATCTTCTTTCACTGTTAAAAGCAGTGAGAGGGCAGAGAGGAGGGCTAGTCCAATCCCAAGTAATGAAAATGATCGCTGATAAGTTAGATTTTTTTGTCCAAACATTAAAATCATACCGAAGAAAAACGGGATGATAATGGGTAATAGTAGGAAGTTATTCATCCTCATCACTTCCTCTCATTAAGCTAATATCATCCGTGTTAAGCTCTTGATAGGAACGGTAGGCAAGTACAAGGAAGAATGCTGTCACCCCAAAGCTTATAACAATTGCAGTTAAAATAAGTGCTTGGGGTAAGGGATCAGCAAATGCTTTGGCTCCTTCGCTTAAGACAGGTGGAGCTTCACCACCAAGACCACCCATTGTTAAGATGAGTAGATGAGCACCATGACTTAACAGACCTGTTCCAATAATAATGCGCAATAAACTTTTTGATAAGATTAAATAGACCGCTGCCATAAAAAGAAAGCCGATCACAAAGGCCATAATTATTTCCATTATTCATCCTCCCCAATCGTTTGAATAATGGTCATCGTAACGCCGACAACAACCAAATAGACCCCGCTATCAAAAAGCATAGCCGTGTGTAATGACTGTTTGCCTAGAAGCGGTAAATCGAAATAATCAAAGAAATGTGTGAAAAACGGTTTGCCCACAAACATTGGGTATGCCGCAGTAGCAAGGGCTAATAGTAAGCCAATGGCTGTTAAATATGTGTAATTAATAGGTAGAATATGGCGGACTGTGTTGATATCATAGGCTAACACTAAAAGAACAAGTGCACTTGATGTTAACAGACCTCCAACAAAGCCTCCACCAGGTGTATAGTGACCAGCTAAAAAAATATGAATGGAGAAGAAGAAAATAATGAAAAATACAATTTTAGCTGTAAATTGTATTATCACATCATTTGTTTTCATGAGTGTTCTCCTTTCTATTCATACGTAACTTAATCATAGCTAAGATGGCCATGCCAGCTATGCCGAGTACTGTAATTTCAAACAATGTATCGAAACCACGATAGTCTACTAAAATTACGTTTACAATATTTCCGCCACCAGCTAATGAATAGACGGTTTCTTCGTAGTACTTAGCAATAGAGGGAATTAGTTTTTGGGAATGAGCTGATAGCGCAACAAGTGTTACCATCACACCAACTGCAATGGAAATAATGGCACGATTTAACTGGAACCTCATTCGCTCCTCGCGTTTACCAAGCTTAGGTAAATGGTAAAATGCTAATAAAAATAGTGCTACTGAAATCGTTTCTATAACGAGCTGTGTCAGCGCTAAATCAGGTGCGTTAAAAATGACAAAGAATAAGGCTACTGTATAGCCTACAGTACCAAGCCCAATAATGGCTGTTAAACGTGATTTGGCCAAGATGGTGATGGCAGTACCAATTAATAAAACTACGATCAAGATAATTTCATACAAATTAATTGGTGAGGCTCCTTGGAATGAAATACTAAATGCATCTTTCACGAATAGAGAGCCGATAACAATAATAGTTATTCCGCTAAACATATAGAGTAAATAGTGACGCATAGAACCTGTCATATAGCGTCGGGAAATACGATTTAAGCCAACATCTAATCCCTGCATGATTTTGTCATAGGCATTGTTTAATGTTAACGCTTGCGGGAATCGTTGATACATCCCTTGCCATTTTGGTAAGGCAACAAATAACAATACCCCAACTATTATAATTCCAATGGTCATCAGTAACTCTGGGGTGATGCCATGCCAAGCAGATACATGAATATCAACAGCTTGAGGTGAATCATACAAAAATGGCTGTATTGCTTGAACGGCTGGTTTTACAAAGGTATTACCGATAAAGTTTGGAATAAAGAAGATTGTCACAACTAAAGTTGCTAAAAGAATAGGAGAAATTAGCATACCAATCGGCGCCTCATGTGGTTTATGAGGTAACTGCTCTGGTTTGTAATTCCCATTAAATGTTCGGAAAACAAAATAGAAACTATAGATAAATGTAAAAATACTAGCAATCCACGCAACAATAGGGAAGAGTGCTCCCCATGTTTCAAAGCCGAAGAATTCAAACTTTTGAAGTGCAAGCATGGCTGTTAAAAACATTTCTTTACTTAAGAACCCATTAAATGGTGGAAGACCAGCCATTGATAAACTTCCTATTGCAGCCACAGTAAAACTAATTGGCATAATACTCATTAAACCACCGAGTTTACGAATATCTCGAGTTCCAGTTTCATGATCCACAATGCCTGCAATCATGAAGAGACTGCCTTTAAATGTTGCATGATTAATAAGGTGGAAAATGGCAGCAAATGCAGCAAATTTTATGGTATCGATTGAGCCATTTGCATGAAAAGCAACAGCACTTGCCCCGAGTAGTGACATAATAAGTCCAAGCTGACTGACTGTAGAGAATGCTAGAATACCTTTTAAATCAGTTTGCTTCACTGCAAAGAAGGAACCCCAGAATAAAGTTAAGATACCTACACCTGTTACAAGCCACACCCAAAGTTCAGAGGCTGCAAATATCGGCGTAAATCGTGCAACTAAATAGATACCTGCTTTGACCATTGTAGCTGAGTGAAGGTATGCACTTACTGGTGTTGGCGCCTCCATGGCATCTGGTAACCAAATGTAGAATGGGAATTGCGCGGATTTTGTAAATGCTCCCAAGAGTAATAGGACAAGTGACCAAGTGAATAAAGGTTGGTCTACTAAATTTGGTGCCATGACTATCAATTCTCGAATCGAGTAGGTGCCTCCCATTAAATAAAGAAGAACGAAGCCACCTAACATCATTAAACCGCCGCCAACTGTAATCATCATAGACTTTAATGCACCGAAGCGTGAGGCATCCCGATTATACCAATAGCCGATGAGTAAAAATGATGATATGGATGTTAGCTCCCAGAAGAAATAGAGAGTAATTAAATGATCTGACTGTACTACTCCCAGCATGGCTGACATAAATAACAGTAAGTAAACATAAAAGTTATGTAATTTTTCTTTATGTTTATCTAAGTAAAAAATGGAGTAAAGCACAACTAACGAGCCAATTCCAGTAATGAGTAATGAGAATAATAAGCTAAGTCCATCTAAATATGAGATGATGGAAATATCAAGCGATGGAATCCAAGGTAGCTCTGCAGTAAATACTTCACCTTTAGCAACTTGAGCAATATATGTTGTATAAATAATAGCAAGCGTAACAGGTACAGCAAGAACAAACCAACCTGTGTGAATATTATTCATGCGTTTATATAATAATGGCACTAATATTGCAACAAGCATTGGAATAAAAATATAAAGTACTTGTAACAAAAAAACCCTCCTTTATGCAGGTAAGTAAATCAATTATAACGTACTTTAATTGGGAATGCATATGTACTATTGGGATTTAGCTTGCGGTCGTTGGAGAATTTTCGTTATATTATAAATAGGAAGTTATCAATAAAAATAGAGGAAAAAAATTTTTTATGAAGAACCCATATATCTATGGTTATCTACCATTAATTACAATTTTATTGTTTAGTTTGACATTTGGGATGCATGCTGTTGGTAAATCTTTACAGATTTTTCAAGCCATCGGTGTGTATTCAGGAATGCGAGAGTTTTTATCAGATTTTGAGTTACGTGTATTTCTTCTCATCGTCTTTGCCATTGTTTTTTTTATGTTATTTTCTGCCCTTAAACTAGTAGGCGAAACCATTCATGAAGTAGGAATGCTGTTCTTTTCAAAGGACAACGAAGGAGCCACAGTTAGTCAGGCTCGAGGTGGCTATATTATCTTATTTGTAGGTGCTATGTGTTCTGCATTTGCCATCCAATTTATTTATGTTTTAATAGGTATTTTCGTCATAACGATATTTACCTACTTTATTTATCTGATTTATAAAATGAGTCATTTTATATCAATGGGCGGCACAATCGGTCTATTAATCTTTGAACTTTTTATGTGGACGATTCTTTTAACATTAGTTATTTATGTCGTATTAAAGCTATATAATGGCATTTTGGCAAGTTTGCCGTTTGCAAATTAATACATACTATTAAAATGGTGATGTTAATAGTAGAAAAAGAGAGTTTGAAAGGCGAGGGGTTGATTTCCGCTCCGCCAGCGTCCTTTCCAGGGGGCGTTCGATGAGCCGCTTCACTCCTTTACATTCGCTCCAGGGTCTCCTCTGTGACGTTAAATCCCATGGATAGTGAGACAGGCGAGCCCCTGTACGGAGCGGAGGAAGCGGCTCGGCGCTCGTCCACAGGAAAGCAAGTAGCCTGTAACGGAAAACCATTTACATCTTTAATAAAAATTTAATTGATGGTTTTGTTTTTTAACACTTTAAAAAGGTAGTAGTCTTAGCGACTACTACCTTTTGCATGTTTCACTACTCAAGCAACACGTTAAATAATTGGTGATGAATTTTGTACTCTTCTAATTGCTGCATCGATTGAGGTTTATCATACCCTAGCCATACAGCAGCAGTATATTCATTATTGAGTCCAGCAAGCCAGTAGTCACGATAGTCATTCGTTGTCCCTGTTTTTGCACCAACGTAGCTGCTATTACTATAGACACCTTGACCCGTACCGTTTGCTACAACATCTGCAAGGAGTTCACGCATGTATTTTACTGTTTTAGGAGACCAAATTTGATCACGCTGTGTATCCCAACTATAAAGCTCTGTTCCATCTAATGCTGTGACTTTTCGAATACTATGTGCAAGTACATAAGAGCCATCAATAAAGCTAGTATAAGCATCTGCTAGTTCTAATGCTGTTACACCATAGGTTAGTCCTCCTAATGATGCAGCATAATTATAATCTTTCTCTACAATCGAGCGGAAGTGAAAGCGATTAAGGTAATGAAAGGCTGTCTCGACGCCAACGGTTTGAAAGAGACGAAGTGCAGATGTATTATAGCTATGTCGAAAAGCAGTACGAATTGACACATCACCATACGTATAGCCCCCATAGTTTTGTGGGCAAAACGAGCCCACACAATAACGCCCACCATTGACAATCGAATCAGGTGTATGAGATGTTGTTTCGAAGAATGGAGCATAGACTGCCAGAGGCTTAAAAGCTGAACCAGGCTGACGTGTTCCTTGGAATGCACGATGGAAATCAAATTTTTCATAGTTCTTTCCTGCATACAGACTGACTATTTCTCTTGATTGGTTTTCTATGGCTGCACCTGCAGCTTGCCATGGGCTAGTACCTAAAATAGCTGACATTTTTTCCTCATCATGTTGCTGTTTAGTAGGATCAAGTGCTGTGTGAATGATGAGTCCATTTTGAAATAATGTATTGAGTCGAATGTCTAATTGTGCTTTAATTTTTTTCTTTTCTTCCTCATTATCTGTAGAGCTTAGTCGATCCGCATAACTTTCTTTTTCTGCAATAAGCCATTTTAGCTCTTGAAGAACATAAGTGCTATACATTGGATAACTTTGAATTTTATCTTTCACATTTAATGTAATGGCATCAGCCTTATAGTTTTTTGCCTCTCCCTCTGTAATAGCCCCATTTGCTGCAAGGGTATCTAACAAACGCTCCTGCCTTGCTTTAGTTTGATCATAATTCTTTAAAGGATTATAAAGGGAAGGGTTATTTGGGATGGCAGCAATGAAAGCTATTTCAGCGATGGATAATTCTTGGAGTGGCTTTTGAAAATAATAGGTGGCTGCTCCGCCAATGCCATAAACTTGATTGCTGAAATAGGACTCATTTAGGTACATCGTTAAAATGGCTTCTTTATCAAATTCTTTTTCTAATTCATAGGCATAAAAAAGCTCTGTTAATTTACGTTCATATGTTTTTTCTTCGGATAAATAACGCATCCGAACAAGCTGCTGCGTAATTGTACTACCACCTTGAGAGGTTGTGTTGCTATTTGAATTGGCTACAACTGCACGAATAATAGCACTTAAATCAAAGCCAATATGCGTATAAAAATCAGCATCCTCACTGGTAATGAATATTTCCTGGGCAATTTGTGGAATTTCTTGTAAACTTAGTGGCTGCCGCCATTCGACATATTCCTCACTAAATGTTTGCCCATTTCGATCAATAAGTGTAACAGGTAGTTGGGCCTCTACCTCGGGTAAATGTATTGCATTAGTCATTTGTTCCTCATGTGCTTGTGCAATATTGATTTCTGTTTTAATGTTTGTGCTAATCCACCATAAAGCAGGAAGGGATAGAACGATAATAAAAAAACCAAAAGCCTTTTTCATGTGTGCCTCCACTCTTTCTATAAATCCTTCATCAGAATAACATATTTTGGATTGATTCCAAATACTCGCTCAGACCTATTTACATAGTTTTAAACATGAATAGTAAAAGTGCAAAAATCGTCAATACTTAGAGGGAGAAAACCAGTAGGAAGTATGTTAGACTAAAATGAGGTCAGAAAAGGTGCAAGGGCATCTTTTTCATTGAAACTGAAATTTATCATTAAAGGAGAGACTTCCATGTTTCCACAGTTAACAACAGACGTACAAGCAGGCGAAGTGCTTGTAGAAATGAACACAACATTAGGTGCTATCAAAATTAAATTATTCCCTGAGCACGCACCGAAAACGGTTGAGAATTTTTTAGGTCATGCTAAATCAGGCTACTATAACGGCATTATTTTCCACCGTGTTATTCAAGACTTCATGATTCAAGGTGGCGACCCAACTGGTACTGGTATGGGCGGAGAATCAATTTGGGGTAATTCCTTTGAAGATGAGTTCTCAGAGCAATTGTTTAACCTACGTGGAGCGCTTTCAATGGCAAATGCAGGACCAAACACAAATGGTTCTCAATTCTTTATTGTACAAATGAAGCACCTTCCAAGTGATATGCTTCGTCAATTACAAGGGGCGGGCTTCCCTGAAGAGATCATCGAAGCTTATGCTCAAAACGGTGGTACACCTTGGTTAGACCATAAACACACAGTATTCGGTCATGTAGTAGAAGGTATGGACATTGTGGATAAAATTGCAGATGTGGAAAAAGATTTCCGTGACAAACCATTAGAAGATGTGAAAATTGAGTCAATTACAGTCTTTGAATAATACGTATAAGGACGTGTAGAACATGCAGAACTTTATGTATCAATTTTTATATTTCCCAGAAGACAAATCAGGTTATATTCCAGCAGCATTTGAATTTTTAATTATGCTTATTTTATGTATTATCGTGTTTACGCTTTTCAGAAAAATTTCTAAGAAACAAGAATTAAAATCAAAAGAAATTGAAGCACGTATTTTAGCAGAAAAGAAAAACACAAACAATCAACAGAATGTCTAATAAAAAGAATCTGCTTGCCACAGAGGGCGAGCAGATTCTTTTTTATTGTATCAATTTTTTTTAAAGCGTCGAATAGTATTTTGCAGGGCCTTGATGGCAGTGAAACAAACCAGTACAAGTGACAAGCCAATCCCACTCAATGCAGTAATAAAGGCTACCCATTCAAAGAGTGTATAACTACCGATGCTATCGAAATCACTGCTATCTTTCCAGCCTTCAATGACTAAGTTCATCCCATAAATACCCGATACCACCGTAAAGACTGTTAAAATAAATAGTAAATTATTACTTCGATTATCGGATTGATCTTCCTGTGTTCGATACAAACTATTCAATGTTTCTTTGGTTTCTACATAATGTTCATTTATACGGAAGTACTTTCGTAGCAATTGAGCAATTTCTCTGCCTTCTGTTCGTACGATGACTTCTTCAAAATAATAGCGTGCAGAAAACTTTGTAATCAGCTCGATTAGTTCATTGACAACCTGTTTATCTTTGCCCCACTTTATTTCACTATACTCATAGGAAAGCTTTAAGAGCATCATTTTATAAAAATAATGAATGAACAAATTGTAATAGTGCGTACCCATAAATTCTTGAATACTATGTGTACATTTGGCAAACGGCCTATTTGTAATCGTTATTTGTGCTTGTGAGGAGGTGATAATATAACTGTTAGGAGCCCAGCGTGTATGGGCATGCTCTTGTACATAATTAGAGATATATGAAGGATTAGTGCTAGAAATAAAGGGTTTGCCAGCAGGTGTCCTACCGTCTACTTGTCCTAAGCGAAATAAATGCTCAGGTATAATTTTAGCTTCTTCCTCTGCAATTAAATAAGCTGAGGCAAACATTCTCTCATCTTCAAAGAAAGGTAAGCCTTCATAGCTATGGTCTTGTTGATGTAATAGAAAGGGTTTTAAATAAGGTATAAAATACTTAAATAATAATTCACTCGTAGAAGAACAATGACCAAATGAAAAATGATGACTTGCACCTTTTTCCTCTCGTAGTTTAGCCTCTAATACTCTAAAATAGTGGATAAAATTTAAGATATCACTTAGATCATGCGATTGATCTGTAATATTTGTTCTGACTGTTATAATCCCATTCCCAAAAGGACATAATGTCACATCAATACTCATCACTTCGTAATCATAATTGATTTGACTTTCTTGCAGATGTAAGGTGCCTTGTGTATAAAAAGCTTTCGAAAAACGAATAAAGTCAGGGTTATTCATTTCGTTTGGAAATAATTTATCCTCCAAAAAAGGATAGAAAAATTGGGCAAGTTCCTCATGTATAATCGTCATATCACCATAAAAAGCGTCTTCAAGAGATGTATTGTTTAAGGTGAAAAAGGAAAAGCCCTCGTTTAGTAGTATATCACTGATTTTTTGACGATTTTTTTCGGAATAGGCGAAGGGAAATAGGAATGTCATATAAGCACGTTTAATCGTTAATGGGACAATGTCCATGTAAAATCACCTCTGTATAAATCCGATTGATAAGAACCTTTTCCACAAAATTTTGTTTTTAAACATAGAAAAAGGATAGCTCTAAGGAGAGAGATATCCTTTCAACCATTTTATTGCGCAAAGACCTTTTTAAAACGCTCGACTCCATCTTTCACAGTATCAAATGAACAAGCAACATTCATACGTAGGAAGCCACGACCTTCTTCTCCGTATTTTGTCCCTGGTTCTAGAGCAAGCTTTCCGATTTCAAGTAAGCGGTTCATGATCTCCTTCTCTTCAAGCGCTAGTTCTCGGTAATCAATCCAGATTAAATAAGTGGATTGAGGAATCGTAACACGAATACCTGGAATCTGCTCTAACTCCGTTTTCACATAATCCATGTTGGCAGAAATATAAGGAAGTAATTCATCTAACCAAGGAGCCCCTTCTGTGTATGCAGCATGAAGGGCAACAGAGGCAAATGTATTTAATGAGCCTTGACCACTTGCCATATTGATGGCCTCAAGCTTCAAGCGTTTTTTCTTATCTGTTACGATCATATATGAAACCTGAATTCCTGCTAAGTTAAATGTTTTAGTAGGAGCCATACACGTAACAATGCGATTGATTTCATCACCTGCAACTTTAGCTAAAGGAATATGTTTATCCCCATTAATCATTAAATCAGCATGGATTTCATCAGAAATAATGATGACATCATATTTAGCACAAAGTCGTACAATTTCCTTTAAAGTAGCTTCATCCCATACATAGCCTCCTGGATTATGCGGGTTACATAGTATGTAGGCTTTCACATCTTGGGCTAAAGATTGCTCGAAGGCTTCAAAATCATAGACAAACAATCCGTCTTTTTCAATTAAGGGGCAACTCACAACTTCACGACCATTACTTTTTGGTATGTTAAAGAATGGCGGATAAACTGGAGGTGAAATGAGTACTTTGTCCCCAGGGTTAGTTAGGGCAACAATGCTGTTAGCTAATGCAGCCACAACACCATTACAGAATAGGATGGCTTCTTTCTCTATGTGCCAGTCATGGCGAGTACTTTGCCAGTCTACAATGGATTGTATCGCTTCTTCACTCATATAACTATAGCCAAAAATAGTATGTTCAGCATGTTGTTGTAAAGCCTTTGAAACGGCTATTGGAGCAGGAAAATCCATATCGGCTACCCACATTGGTAAGATATCTGAGGCATCGTTTAGGCCATAAACCTTTTCCATTGCGTCCCATTTTACAGAGTTTGTACATCGACGTTTGATAGTTTGATCAAAAATAGACAAGCAAATCACTCTTTTCTTTTTTTTTTACTATGGTATCATACGAGTATGATCAAAGGATAATAGGTGAGTATTTTGGAAAATATAAAAATGAATCAAGCAGCTGTCCATCTGCTAGAGGAGTGGGATCCATTCCACTTAGGTCCAGCCCATTATGATACAGAAACAGCAGATGTAGTTGCAGCATTGCAAGGGATTGATGATCCATCAACACTTGCAAAAGTTATTCAAGAAACATATGAGCATTCGTTTGAGCAATGGATACCGTTTGAAGATTGTGTAGCCATTTCTTACAAACTAATTGCCATTAAATTTGAAGCGAAATGTATTATTTAAAATATTTTGCATATTCCTTATAAAAAAAGGGGTTGTCAATGGACAACCTCTTTTTTAATGCATCATTGAGGCTAGTACTTATTTAAATAAAGGCAAAATCCCCTGAATGAAAATAATAAAAATGGCGAGTGGGGAGACGTAGCGAATTAAAATGTACCAAATATTAAACATGAAGCTAGACGCAGCTAATTCTTTACGTGAAATATCCCTTGTATAATAATAACCTGCAAAAATTGAAATCAACAAAGCTCCAATCGGCATTCCGATGCTATTAGTCATAAAATCAACAAAGTCAAAAATAGAGCGATCTACTATTTTTACATCTGCTAATATGCCAAATGAAAGGGCACTTGGAATACCAAAGAGGAAAATAACGATTCCACCAATCCAAGCAATTTTTCTACGTTTTTCTGGTTTATCACCAATAGCGATTGCCACGACTATTTCTAACATGGAAATGGAAGAAGTGACTGTAGCAAAAAGCAATAGAATGAAGAAAATAGTTAAGAATAAGCCACCAAGAGGTAACTGCTCGAATACAGCTGGCAAAATAATGAATACTAAGCCTGGCCCTTGATCAGGCGTATAACCAAGCGCAAATACTGCTGGGAAAATAACAAGTCCTGCAAGTAAAGAGATAATAATATTCATAGATGCTACATTAATCGCAGAGTTACCAATCTTCTCTGTTTTAGATAAATAGGAAGCATATGTAATCATAACCGCAATACCTACACTTAATGAGAAGAAAGCTTGTCCTAAGGCCATTAAAAATGTTTCAGCATTTAAATAGGACCAATCAGGTACAAACATAAATTTAACGCCTTCCATAGCCCCGTCTAAAGTTAAAGAGCGAATAACTAGGACAATAAAGAAAATAAAGAGGAGAGGCATCATCCATGTGCTGGCTTTTTCAATTCCGCCCTTAATACCTGCTGACACAATGACTACTGTTAATAACATAAATAGTCCCTGTACAAGTACTGCTTCGAAAGGGCTTGAAATAATATCGCCAAATAAATCAGCGTAGTTGATGTCAGAGCCAGCATTCGTTAGCTTAAATGTAAAGGCACGACCTAAGTAGCTTAAAATCCATCCACCAACAACGCTGTAGAATGATAAGATAAGGCCTGCAATTACCATACCGCCCCAGCCAATCAAATACCATGGCTTTCCTGGTGCTTGTTCCTTAAAGGAAGTGACGGCATCCTTTTGACCTCGACGACCTATCATGAACTCAGCAATGAGGACGGGTAAGCCAATAAAGAAAGTACATAAAATAAATAATAAAATAAAGACACTACCGCCATTCGTACCCGCCATATAGGGGAATTTCCAAATGGCTCCTAAACCTATAGCACTTCCTGCGGCAGCTAAAATAAACCCAATTTTTGTTGTAAATTGATCCCTCGATGACACGAAAATAAATCCTCCTTATACTAAAGTATTATTTTACCTCAATATTCTCATAACACAAGCAAATATCAGAAAATTGATGATAGCATGAAAGACATTTGATGGAGTAAAAATTTAGAGAGATGACATATGAGGAAAGACATTTAAATTATGTAACAATTAGGTAGAATACTTCGTTTCATTATCAAAAAGGGGGGAGAGCTATGACGGAGGTTGAACTAATAGCAAGGGCGCAGCAAGGAGATAAAGAAGCCTATATCGAGCTTATCCGCATACATCAACAAACCGTTGAAAAGTTTGCCTTTCAATGTGGCGTACATACAAATGATTTAGCTGATGTTTCACAGGAGGTATTTGTTAAACTATATCGCTTTTTACACCAATTTAAACAGGATCGATTTACCACGTGGCTCTATAAAATCACATTAAATGCTACGCGTGATTATTATCGTAAGGAACAACGGCAGCAGGCTAAAGAGGACAAGCTACAAGCCCAACAGCAAAAGACTCATTCATCTGCTGAAGAGGATGTTCTTTTGTTTGAAGAGGACAGGCATCTACATCGTGCTATTCAGGCACTTGACGAAAAATACCGTTATCCTCTCGTGTTGTATTATTTCCACGAATTAAAATACGAAGAAATCGCTGAAGTTTTAAATATTTCGTTATCGACGGTGAAAGTGCGATTATTACGAGCGAAGGAAAAGCTAAAGGCAGCATTAATGCAAGATGGGAGTGTTGAAAATGGATGATAAGCAATTTGACCAACGTATGGCACTACTGAAAAAATCCTATGAACGAATGGAAGCGAAGCTTGATCCTGATACTGTCTTTAAACAAATTGAAGAAGAGGATATATCCAAGGAATTATCTTTTGAAATTATCAATAAAGGTCATCAGCGCCCCTCAAGATGGCAAAAGTCGGTTGTCTGGTTTGTAAGTATTGCGAGCGTGTTATTAGTGGGTTTATTAGGAACTTCATATATGATTAGACAGCCTGAAACATACAATAACAGTGATAAACAGATTTCCCAAGAAAATGATGACAAAACGATAGGGACGTATGAAAAATGGGTAGAGCGAATCACCAAGAAATATAAGAGAGTGAAAGAAGATATAAGTAGAGAGTTGAAAGTTTCAGTAGAAGAACTGAATACTTTTTCATATATTCAAAATGCAGATTCCATGTTGGCCTTCTATACGAGTTACGAACGTCCGATAGAAGAGGATTGGGAATTGCAAATAATGGAGAAAGAAATTTTAGACGGATTAATGACCCCAAGACGAGCCTTAGAGACAATCAAAGGATATGGGCCATTATCCTTTAATGAATCTTACGGAATCTTTAGCTTATATAAGCAATCGCTTAATGACATAGAAATGTATTTTAATTCTTTACTTGAACCTTATGAACAGTTTTTCAAGAAAAAGATAGATCGTAGTCAGTATCCATCAGATTTAAAAGCAATCATTGAAACAGCAAGCAAGCAATATATGGAACTTCATTTGGATACGGATGGTTCCTATTATTTTAAAGCTAATCCCATCGATGGGGAATTTGCTTTTGAGCCTATAAAATACATGCACCCTGATATTTTTGGTTACTTTGAGTTTTTACAAAAAGGATTTTTAGTAGGAGAAGAAGGCTTGAGGTATACACGAGAAGAAACAGCTGAATCCTTGAAAATTATGGAGCGTTCATTGTTGTTTGATATCAATACGGCGAATGTTACTTATAAGGAATTAAAGGCAGTATTTGAAAATACTTGGTTAGCTCTAATGAAAGGATCCACTAATTATCAAGTGTATGCTGAAAAGGGAATCGTTAATAAAGAATACCTGAATTTTTTACAAAAAGTTGCTAATGGAAAGTATGGGGAGGTAATGACAAAGAATGCGGCAACTATTTTAAATGAATTACACCAATATAACAACTCAGAAACGTTAGTAGGGCTGTCAATACAAGATATTTCAGCGGCCATTTTGCAAGTTAGGAAAGATACGGCAGTTGAAGAATTTAATATTGTAGACATCGATGATGCAGAGATTGCACAAATTAAGAGAATTTATGATCAGTATTTGAAAAGTGACCCTGAACCATTTATTAATCAGCTCAGTCCTTTAAATATGGTATCCCTTTATTTATATGCAATTTCTATTGGAGATGAATCATTGCAAGAGAAAGTAATCCTATCAAATGTAGAAATAGAGTCTGATTTTTTAAACAAAGTAAAAGGATTATCCATAATTAGCCAAATGTCGCAATACAATGGAATTTATCCAATGGTGGCTGTACGACTTGATGAAGAACATCAAAAAGAGTATGGCAAGCAAATTTTGTTTAGATTATCTCAAAATGAAGATGGTTTTTACCGTATAATTGGTATCATGGATTGATGAGATGATTTTTTGCCCCGTTTTTACACGTATGTTATAATTTAAGCGATATATACGTAGCAAACAAAAGAAAGTGGGCAAAGGTTATGGTAAAAAAATATGAATTAGGAGACGTGTTGACCGGAAAAGTTACAGGTATTCAACCATACGGTGCATTTGTTGCACTAGATGACAATACGCAAGGCCTTGTGCATATTTCGGAAATAACATACGGCTTTGTGAAGGACGTTAGTGAATTTTTAGCTGTTGGGCAAGAAGTTGAAGTCAAGATTCTTGAAATCGATGAAGAGGCCGAAAAAATTAGTTTATCGATGAGAGCGCTACAGGATCGCCCAGCAACAGTAAGAAAAAAAGATGCACCACCACGTAAATCATTGCAGGACCGTGTAGATGAATCGGATGCAAATGGTTTTAATTCCTTAAAAGATAAATTGCAGGACTGGATTGAACAATCTGGTCAATAAAGAAACGAGGATGCTTTCGAATGAAAGTATCCTCGTTTTTTCTATTGCTTTTTTATTTTGCGGATTCGATATTGCAGGTTTTGTCTGCTCATACCAAGTGCATTCGCTGCCTTTGTAATATTGCCCTCATATAAATTTAAGACATTTTGCACATAATATGATTCGGCTTCACGCAAATAGGCATCGAGTGGCATGACATTGTGATTTTGATGGAACATAAAAAATTCTGGTTCACGATTATTTGTATCTTGCTGCTGCACTTTGAAGCGGAAATGTAAAGGTAATAAATCTGAAGTAACAGTGGATTCCGTTGTCATAAATGAAACAATTTCATCCAGTAGTAGCTCAAGCTCTTTTAGATTTCCTGGCCAATCATATTGTAAAAATAATTCCTGTACATCTGGTGCAAGATCAGTGACTTGTGAAGCAAATCGTTCTCGATGTCGACTAAAATAATCTTCTACAAATGGAAGAATGTCTTCTTTTCGATCCGTTAAATTGGGAATGGTAATGGCCATTGTAGCAAAAAAATAATATAGAGATTTTGACAGCTTCTTTTCGGCAATCAATGTAATGGGATCACTGCCCACACTGCCAATTAGCATATATTTGGACTGTGGAAGTGAATGTAGTATATCCAAAAGTTGCTCTTGAATGTCTAAGCTTAAAAAATCTATACGTTCGAAGAAGAAGGTGTAATCTTTATCTTCTTCTAATAATTGCTGTAATTTATCAAGCACCGATTGAGCTGAACGGCGACTAACGAGTGTCACAAAGGCATCAGGATCAGGTGAAGCGGCGTGGTGAATGCCCTCTGCTACTAAGTCTTTCCCTGTGCCAGATTCGCCAATTAATAATACTGGTAATTTTACAGCAGCTGCTTTTTTAGCGTTGTCGATAACCTGCTTCATGGATTCAGAATCAGCTTTAATCATATCAAATGTTAATGGTTCATCGTAACGACGAAGGGGTTGATAAACAAGCTTTTCCAGAGAGGTAATATCACGTGCAAATTCGATTGCGCCAATCAGTTTGCCTTCAACAAAAAGTGGAAAAGTATCATTGATTGTTGTAATTTCATGACCATTTTTATTCCAGTAGGATTGTTTAACGTTAATTTCTTTTTTTCCTGTTTGTAAAACACGCATTAACGTACTTTCATGTTGACGGAAGGAAAACATTTCAATAATGGAACGATCCGCAAGTTCATCAAAATGAAATCCTTCAATTTCTTTCATTTTCGTATTGTAAATAATCGTTTTGCCAGATAGGTCTACTGCATGAATACCAACGGATACATTTGTTGCAATAAACTCATAAAAAGGTAGTAAAGGTTCAGAATTTTTCATAAAAATGTGCACCTCAAAAATTTTTTACTTGAAATATGCAACGAAATTTTGCATTATAATAAGTGTAAGAATATTTTATACGCAAAGATATTTTGCGTCAATGTTTTTTGCATACCCAAACACATCTCACAAGGGAGGATTAAGTATGATTCCATACAAACACGAACCATTCACAGATTTTTCACAAGAGGCAAACTACAATGCTTATGTAGAGGCTTTAAATAAAGTTGAAGGTTACTTAGGTCAAGACTACCCACTAATTATTGGTGGCGAGCGCATTACAACAGAAGATAAAATCGTTTCGTACAATCCTGCAAAGAAAACAGAAGTCATTGGTCGCGTTTCGAAAGCAAGCAAAGATTTAGCTGAAAAAGCGATGCAAGCGGCAGATGAAACATTCAAAACATGGAAAAAAGTTGATCCAGCCATTCGTGCGGACGTTCTTTTCAAAGCGGCAGCAATCGTTCGTCGTCGTAAACATGAATTCTCAGCTTTATTAACAAAAGAAGCGGGGAAACCATGGGCAGAGGCTGATGCAGATACAGCGGAAGCAATCGACTTCATGGAATACTATGGTCGCCAAATGCTACGCATTAAAAACGGTCAGCCAGTCGAAAGCCGTCCAGGTGAATACAATCGTTATGACTACATTCCATTAGGAATCGGTATTGTCATTTCTCCTTGGAACTTCCCATTTGCAATCATGGCTGGTACAACAGTAGCTGCTTTAGTAACAGGGAACACAGTGTTATTAAAACCAGCTTCTACAACGCCAGTTGTAGCGTATAAATTTATCGAAGTATTAGAAGAAGCTGGTCTTCCAGCAGGTGCAGTGAACTTCGTACCAGGTTCTGGTGCTGAAGTAGGTGACTACTTAGTCGATCATCCAAAAACACGCTTCATCAGCTTCACAGGTTCACGTGATGTTGGCTTACGTATCAACCAACGTGCATCTGTATTAAACGAAGGCCAAATTTGGATTAAACGTGTCATCGCTGAAATGGGCGGTAAAGATACAATCGTAGTGGATAAAGAAGCAGATTTAGAATTAGCTGCACAATCCATCGTGAAATCAGCATTTGGTTTCTCAGGTCAAAAATGTTCAGCATGTTCTCGTGCTGTCATCGTAGAAGATGTGTATGAGCAAGTGGTAAATCGCGTAGAAGAGTTAACAAACGCTTTAACAGTGGGTGACCCAACTGATTACAGCAACTTCATGGCAACAGTAATTGACCAAGCAGCATTCAATAAAATTACAGAGTACATCGAAATCGGTAAAGGCGAAGGTCGTTTAGTAGCTGGTGGTACAGCAGATGATTCAGTCGGCTACTTCGTACAACCAACTGTATTCGCGGACGTAGATCCTTCTGCTCGTATTATGAAGGAAGAAATCTTCGGACCAGTGGTAGCCATTGCAAAAGCAAAAGATTTCGACCATGCGATTGAAATTGCAAACGATACAGAATACGGTTTAACAGGCGCTGTTATCACAACAAACCGTATGAACCTAGAAAAAGCACGTGAAGAATTCCATGTAGGAAACCTTTACTTCAACCGTGGCTGTACAGGTGCAATCGTAGGTTACCAACCATTTGGTGGCTTCAACATGTCAGGTACAGATTCAAAAGCAGGTGGCCCAGACTACCTACAACTGCATATGCAAGCAAAAACAACTTCAGAAATGCTTTAATTTTCACATTGACGTGAGGGCTGTTCAAAGTAGGTAGAAATTGAGGCATTTTGAATGAATTTGTGACACTTCTCCAGGTAACGCTACCCTGGCTAAAACCGTAGACTTTCATGACGTAGTTTACCTTGGAGAAGTTAGCAAATTTACCGTTTGAATTGTTGCTATATTCTTAATCATTCTACTTATAGTGATACATAGTCCCTTTCTTTTATAAAGTTTTTCAACATGATTAGTAAGGAGAGAATAGGATATGACAAAAACTCAACAAGTTATTGAACAAACACAAAATTTTGGTGCAGCAAACTATCATCCACTGCCAATCGTTATTTCAGAGGCTGAGGGTGCTTGGGTTAAAGATCCAGAAGGTAACAAATATTTAGATATGTTATCTGCTTATTCAGCAGTAAACCAAGGACACCGTCACCCAAAAATTATCGCTGCTTTAAAAGAGCAAGCTGATAAAGTAACGTTAACTTCACGTGCTTTTTACAGTGAAAACCTTGGTGAATGGTATGAGCTAGTAGGGAAATTAACAAATAAAGAAATGGTATTACCAATGAATACTGGTGCTGAAGCAGTAGAAACTGCGTTTAAAGCAGCTCGTCGTTGGGCATATGATGTAAAAGGCGTAGAAGAGGGTAAAGCTGAAGTTATTGCATGTAATGGTAACTTCCATGGTCGTACAATGCTAGCTGTATCTTTATCTTCTGATGAAGAATACCGTCGTGGTTTTGGTCCAATGCTACCAAATGTTAAATTAGTAGATTATGGTAATCTCGAAGCTTTAAAAGCGGCTATTACACCAAACACTGCTGCATTTTTAATTGAGCCAATTCAAGGTGAAGCGGGTATCGTCATTCCAACAGAAGGCTTCTTAAAAGCAGCTCGTGAACTTTGCCGTGAAAACAATGTACTTTTCATTGCTGACGAAATTCAAGCTGGTTTAGCACGTACAGGTAAAATGTTTGCTTGTGATTGGGAAGAAGTAGAACCAGATATGTATATCTTGGGTAAAGCTCTAGGTGGCGGCGTATTCCCAATTTCTTGTGTGGCTGCAAACCGTAGTATTTTAGGTGTATTCAACCCGGGTTCACATGGTTCAACTTTTGGCGGTAATCCTTTAGCTTGTGCAGTTTCAATTGCATCAATTAAAGTATTATTAGATGAAAAATTAGCAGAGCGTTCACACGAACTTGGCGAATACTTCAAAGGTAAATTAAAAGAAATTAACAACCCAGTTATTAAGGAAGTACGTGGTCGTGGTTTATTTATCGGTATGGAGCTAACAGAAGCAGCTCGTCCATACTGTGAAAAACTTAAAGAATTAGGTCTATTATGTAAAGAAACACATGATACAGTAATTCGTTTTGCACCACCACTTGTTATTTCTCAAGAGGATTTAGATTGGTCAATTGAACAAATTGAAAAAGTATTTAAACTTTAACAAAATGTTCACATTTTAATTCGGAAGTATGTTACAATGATGCCGATAACTATCATTAAAAAAAACAAAGAGGCGATTTAATAATGTCTGAAAACTTAAATCTTTTCACATCAACACAAGATGTCATTCAAGATGCTCTAAATAAACTTGGCTATGATGAAGCAATGTATGAATTACTAAAAGAACCGCTTCGCATGTTACAAGTACGTATCCCAGTGAAAATGGATGATGGTACAACAAAAGTATTTACTGGTTACCGTGCACAACATAATGATGCTGTAGGACCAACTAAAGGTGGGGTTCGTTTCCACCCACAAGTGTCTGAGGAGGAAGTTAAAGCGCTTTCAATGTGGATGACATTGAAATGTGGTATTGTCGATCTACCGTACGGCGGTGGTAAAGGCGGTGTCATTTGTGATCCTCGTCAAATGTCAATGGGCGAAATCGAACGTTTAAGCCGTGGCTATGTTCGTGCGGTAAGTCAAATCGTAGGACCAACAAAAGATATTCCTGCGCCAGACGTATTTACAAATGCACAAATTATGGCATGGATGATGGATGAATATAGCCGAATGGATGAGTTCAACTCTCCAGGCTTCATCACTGGTAAGCCACTAGTACTTGGTGGTTCTCAAGGTCGTGACCGTGCGACTGCACAAGGTGTTACAATCGTAATCGAAGAAGCAGCAAAAAAACGTGGTATTGATATTAAAGGTGCTCGTGTTGTTATTCAAGGATTTGGTAACGCAGGAAGCTTCCTTGCAAAATTCATGCATGATTTAGGTGCGAAAGTAATCGGTATTTCAGATGCTTATGGTGCACTTCATGATCCTGAAGGTTTAGATATCGACTATTTATTAGATCGTCGCGATAGCTTCGGAACAGTAACTACTTTATTTGAAAACACAATTTCAAACAAAGAATTGTTAGAGCTTGATTGTGATATTTTAGTACCAGCTGCTATTGAAAACCAAATTACTGCTGACAATGCGCATAATGTGAAAGCAAATATCGTAGTAGAAGCAGCAAATGGTCCAACAACAGCTGAAGCAACTAAAATCTTAACAGAGCGTGGCATTTTACTTGTACCAGACGTATTAGCCTCTGCAGGTGGAGTTACAGTTTCTTACTTTGAATGGGTGCAAAATAACCAAGGTTATTATTGGACAGAAGAAGAAGTGGAAGAACGTCTATACAAAAAAATGGTCGAAGCATTTGATAATGTATATACAACAGCAACAACACGTAACATCAACATGCGCTTAGCAGCTTACATGGTAGGTGTTCGCCGTACTGCAGAAGCTTCTCGCTTCCGTGGTTGGGTTTAAGTAAAAAGAAGATAATGAGTCATTCCTATATTATTAGGATGACTCATTTTTTTCGTTTTTATTTGATTGAAGAAGGTGGTCTAGGCGCTGCTCTAATAGCATCTTTTTTTCGTTCCTTATTTTTTTGATTTTAAAAAATCTTAGCAGAAAAAAGCCCAAAATTATGGTTACGACAACAATTACAATAATAAGCATGTGCAAAAATTCCTTTTATTTTATGTAATGAGTAGTACTATACAACTATTGTCTGAACAAAATCTGAACAGTTTGAAAAAACGCTTTCGAAATAGCAAAGTGTTGACAGCGTTTAATCTTTGCTTTCTCTAGCGTAATTATGAGAAAATCCAACTAGAAAGGGGCGAATTAGATGGATTCATTTACTTTTTTTAACCCAGTGAAACTACATTTTGGTGAGGATGCACTTGAAAAATTGCCGAAAGAATTAGAGCAATTTGGAAACAAGGTATTAGTTGTATATGGTGGCGGAAGTATTAAATCGAATGGTGTATACGATGCTGTTATAGAAAAATTACAACAGGCGGATAAAACCGTATTTGAATTAGGTGGTGTAGAGCCAAATCCACGAGTAGAAACAGCTAGACGAGGTATTGAGATATGCAAAACTGAAGGAATTGACTTAGTTCTTGCTGTGGGTGGTGGTTCAGTAATCGATTGTTCTAAATTAATTGTTGCTGGCGCTAAGTATGATGGCGATGCTTGGGATATCGTGAAACGTAAAGTGTTTGTAGAACAAGCTATACCACTAGGTACGGTATTAACACTTGCTGCTACAGGCTCAGAAATGAATGCTGGATCTGTGATAACGAATGCTGCTACAGAAGAAAAACTAAGTTGGGGTAGTCCAGCAGCCTTCCCGAAATTTTCGATACTAAACCCTGCATATACAGTGACTGTACCTAAAAATCACACTGTGTATGGAATAGTGGATATGATGTCGCATGTATTTGAGCAATATTTCCACAATACAACGAATACTCCTATCACAGATGAAATGTGTGAAGGGGTATTGCGAACGGTTATTACGACAGCTCCAAAATTATTAGAGGATCTAGAAAATACGAAGTTACGCGAAACTATTCTATTAGCAGGGACAATTGGTTTAAATGGGTTCCTATCAATTGGTTCACGAGGGGATTGGGCATCTCATAATATTGAACATGCAGTATCTGCTGTATATGACATTCCACATGCAGGTGGTTTAGCCATTCTTCAACCGCATTGGATGCGTTTAAATGTACCAGTAAATCCTGAGCGTTTTGCAGGTATAGCAACACGTGTGTTTGGAGTCGAGGCAACAGGCAAAACAGTAGAAGAGGTTGCTTATGAGGGGATTGATCGTTTATCTACATTTTGGACATCATTAGGGGCACCTAGTCGTTTGGCAGATTACGATATTGATGATTCGAAATTCCAGCAAATTGTAGATCATGCTATGCAAAATGGCCCTTTTGGCAACTTTAATCGATTGCAAGAGGAAGATGTAAGAACCATTTTACGAAATTCTCTTTAATACTTTAAGTATGAGGCTATGCTTATAGCCTCATACTTTTTTTATTGCAAGGTTAAGAAAAATTAACGATTAATGTAGAATTTTGTCGTAGAAGTTTCTTTAGTCCTGCAATATAATAAAATAGATACATAATAGAAGGAATATAAATGTATTTTTCTTTATTTTAAGTGAGGAAAGTCATGTTTTTAGCTGAGTCATTCAACCTATATTGTAGATTGTTTTACTATAAGGTGATTTATGGAATGACAGAAAAGGATAGTTTTTTGTCGTAATCAGTCAATTCGTGTGTCAATGTTCAGAAGTTGTTCAGCCACCTTTACTAAAATAATTACAATATTAAACAAAGAGGAGAGGGATCAAATGTTGAAACAATTGCTACAGGATCGTATTGTTACATTAAGTTGTATAGAAATGCCATTTCAGCAACATGTTTATAAAATGCAAAATTGTGTAGAGGTATTGGGGATTGAAGCGAAATCATTGCAAATTGAAAATGATAAAATTATCACTGGATACATTGTAGATCAAAGTATATTTTTTAAAAGCGTGCGTTTTGGGCGAACGAATGTTATTTTTTCGGATGGTGTAAATAAAGCAATTGTACAATTATTTGTTCGTCCTTCTGGAGAAATTGTTGTAGAAGTTAAGCCGTATTTGGGGGGTGCTGAGATTGTTCCCGTTTATTATCGAACAATTTTAGCAGATACAGCTATTGCAATTGATTTAAAAGGTGCTTTAAAACATTATTTGGTAGCCCATCAATTTATGAATATAGAAGATTCAATTGCTGAAGTACATTACCAATCCATGCATCCGAATGTATTAAAGGATTCTTTTTTAGGAAATTTCGTGTTGGGTTGTCATGTGGATGGCAGAAATATTCTCAATGCAGAAGAATATGCATTAGCTAATCGTCAAGCCTCCTTACTATTTTCAAAAATCGTTATTCAGCAGAATGGTAAAAGACAAATGATTGCTTGTAATAAATTACTTACTTTTATGATTACAAACCATGTTTATGTAGGTTATGAGGATATTCCTAATTTAAAATTAGTCTAACAAATAGCCAACTGCCTGAAATACGGCAATTGGCTATTTGTTTTTAAAAAGTATTAAATGGAGTTGTTTGGTTTTTCACCAACATGTATCCAGCTTGTTTTCCCATCATCTTCGTCGAATAATATAGCTACTTTAGATACTCCTTTTTGGCTTAGGATTACCTCTGTTAAATGATCCCGAACATCATCTAAAAAGGCTAACGATAAAAGCGGATCAGCTTCAGCCACTAATTCTACATGTAAAAACTCTCCTTCTTTAATCACTTCAAGACGCACAATATCTTTGATATTTGGATCATCCATTACGAGGTGAGCGATATGGTTTAACATCTCTTCATCAGTTTCACCAATGACACCACGTGCGTTATCAAGGAATACCTTACCTACAACATAAAACATCATGACCCCAATTATCATCGAAACTAGTCCTTCTATTCGACCCCAACCTGTAAAATAAGCAATTAAAATAGCAGCAAAGGCTAAGAAGTTGCCCCCAGTAGCAACTAAATCTTCCATAAAAACTAATTTTGTTGCCGGTTTTGCTCTATTCAAGTATGTGAATGCTTTCGGAATAGATGCGATACCTGCTTTTTCTTGACCTGATTCATGTAGCACTTCTGCAGCCGCTTTAGCTAGCACTGTCCCTTCTAAAACAATCCCGATGAATAATACTCCTAGGGCAATCAATATCCCGCTAGACTCTCCTGTGGGATGAATAAAATGATGCCAACCTTCTTTTATTGTTTCATAAGAAAGGATAGCTACAATTATTACGGCGAAAAGGCATACTAAATTGACAATACGACCAAAGCCACCGGGAAATTGTTTTGTAGGTGCTTTTTTAGAGAGTGCTGACCCTATATACACAAATAATTGGTTTGCTGCATCGCCTAGAGAGTGCATCATTTCTGCAAACATCGCAACGTTACCTGTAAAGAAAAAGGCGATTCCTTTAATAATTCCTAAAAATGCATTTACACATGCAGCCATTAGAGAGGGTTTGTTACCGTCTTTTAGTAGTTTTAATAGTTCTGCCATAAAAAATCCTCCAACTAGTTTAAAATTTCCATTTCGATTTTTTCTATATAAGATAGTGCTCGTAATGAACGATAAAATGACAACAAATTATCCGAGACGATTAAGGAAAGACGTAAATCTAACTCATGTAAAACACTATCGTTTTTTAAGTGCACATCTTTAATGCGTATATTTTCAATGATAATGTTGTTGTCCTTTAAAAATAATAGAAATGATTCTGTATGGTTGTCATCATCAATTTGGACTTTTAATAAAATTTCCCGCATACGAATTCGCTTTGGTCCGATTTTCATAAGAAAAGGTGATAGTACTTCAATTCCAAAAACAATGATCACAACAGCTAGTGTTGCATCCATGTAAAAACCTGCACCAACCGCAATACCAATACCAGCAGCTCCCCAAATCATAGCAGCGGTTGTTAAACCCGTAATGCTGTCATTCCCGCGTCTTAGAATGACTCCTGCACCAAGAAAGCCAATTCCACTAACAATTTGTGCGGCTAAACGAAGAGGGTCCATCGTAATATTAATATCTTCTCTAGCGGGGGTTGAGTAGGCAGTTTCGATGGAGATAATCGTTAATAAGCAGCTGAAAGTAGCAATAACTAAACTTGTTTTTAATCCAACTGGTTTTTTCTTTAATTCCCTTTCGATACCGATTACTAAACTTAATGTGGCTGCAATAACTAATTTTATGCCAACTTCATATGTAATCATATTTTCGAATAGTGTTTCCATACACAACCCTCCATTGATATTTCGTATTGCTAAGAGATATGCAAACTGTCATTATTATATGTGCATCACTTTTTTGTATTGTACAACATGAAGTAAGGACATATAAGTATTTTTTTAGGAAGGTGGGGTTTTTTGGAGCAGCCAAAAATCCATCCATACATCCCGATTGTGATTGGTGTAATTTCAGTATCGATGTCAGCTATTTTTGTGAAATTAGCATCGGCGGAAGCGGGGATTATAGCATTTTATCGCATGCTATTTTCCGTTTTAATCATGGCGCCATGGTTTTTAAGGGGATATACAAAGGAGTTAACGACTTTAAAAAGACGTGATTGGCTATTTTCTTCAGTTGCAGGGATTTTTTTAGCTTTTCATTTTATATTATGGTTTGAATCACTCAACTATACTTCAGTAGCAAGTTCAACAGTTTTAGTAACACTACAACCTTTGTTTGCGTTTGTGGGCACTTACTTTTTCTTTAAAGAGAAAATTACGATGAAAACAATCGTAGCAGGATCAATTGCAATAATAGGAAGTGTTTTAATTAGTTGGAGCGATTTTAAAGTAAGTGGAACAGCCTTATATGGAGATGTACTGGCGCTCGTTGCTTGTGCACTAGCGACAGCTTATTTTCTATTAGGACAGGATGTACGTAAGAGATTATCACTTGTGACCTATACAATGGTTGTATATGTTGTAAGTACCATCACTTTATTTATATATGTAATGGTTAAAGGGGAATCTTTTGGTCCATATTCTTCGATGGATTGGTTATGGTTTATCTTATTAGCGTTAATACCAAATTTACTTGGTCATACTTTGTTTAATTGGTCAATTAAATACGTCAGTACGAATGTTGTTTCAATTGCTATATTATTTGAGCCTGTAGGAGCTGCTCTTTTAGCTTTGGTGATATTTAAAGAGTATTTAATCATGACACAAATCATCGGTGGATTGATTGTATTAGCAGGAATTCTATTGTTTGTAATAGATATTAAAAAGATTTTTAATTTTTTTATGAAAAATGCTTGATTTTTAAAATGCTATATTATATATTATTAATTGTCCTTAACAAGAAGGAACGCTTGAAAATAAAGTTTTGAAAAGTTGTTGACTTTTAGTTGGGGATAAGATAAGATAATAAAGTCGCTGAAAACGACTTAAATAAAATGAACCTTGAAAACTGAACAAGCAAAACGTAATCAATAAAGTTTTAAGTAGCTAGTTTTGCTAGTGAACAAAACAAAAATTTTGGACATCAAACATGATGCCAGCAAAACAATTTGAGCTAATCAAATTTCTTTTATGGAGAGTTTGATCCTGGCTCAGGACGAACGCTGGCGGCGTGCCTAATACATGCAAGTCGAGCGAACAGAAAAGGAGCTTGCTCCTTTGACGTTAGCGGCGGACGGGTGAGTAACACGTGGGCAACCTACCCTATAGTTTGGGATAACTCCGGGAAACCGGGGCTAATACC
>NZ_MDGU01000028.1:0-55378 GCF_001705465.1 Lysinibacillus sp. AR18-8 | reverse complement strand
AAATTGTGTTTCGTTCACTAGCAAAACTAGCTACTTAAAACTTTATTGATTACGTTTTGCTTGTTCAGTTTTCAAGGTTCATTTAGCAACCATCTCTCGACAGCAACTTTTAAATTATAACATTTCTTCACTTCGTTGTCAACACTTTTTTTAAAATGTTTTTTCAAATCAGCGGAGACAACTTTTAAATTATATTATAATCAATTATTCATGTCAACATCTTTTTTCAAATTGTTTTTGAAGTTCAATGTTGTTGATTGCATCGTCTTAACGACAAGTAATAATTTATCACGTTAGAAAAAACTTCGCAAGTATTTTTTATACAAAATCTAATTTAATTTAACAAACTTGCTTTAATAAGCAAATTTGTGTATTTACGAGAATCGTAAATCATAGTATCTTTCCTTATTTATTATTTGTTTTACTATACATCTCTTTCTATTAAATCTCAATATCTTAAATTAAAATACTACTTACTTTTCAAGTTAAACATAGCTCATAAAACTTAGTGTAAAATTACTTCCTAAATAAAACTACAAATCTAATTAGTTGTTTAGGTCAAAGAAGGTTTTTAAAAATTGCATTATGAAAATAAGCAGGCGCTAAAGTAGAAGTACTTTAGCGCCTGCTTATTTCTAATAGTCCCTATTTTATTTCATTACCTTGAGGGTCAACTATATTTAAGCACCACAAGAAGTTATCCCATGCAGAATACCAGCCACTAAAGATTTCAGAAGAATCGTCCCAACGAACATCAAATTTCTTATGGCCATCTATTTCTACTAAATATAAAGTAAGATTCTCGTCTTTTTTAGCAACGACTAATTTCATACCATGCTCGAGCTCTTCCTCCGTAAATGGAACATCAGAAACAGAACGTAATTGTGCCTGTTCAAATACTTGTTTGTTAATAATTTTGTAATTCATTATAAGCCCCCAATAAAATACTTCTTTTTATACTTATTGTATTTGATTTGAAAAACATAGAACTATAAAAGTATAACCTAAATATAATCTACGTTTAAACAACTTAATTTTTTCATTGAGCAAAAAGAAGAGAACTCACCTATCCTGTGAATTCTCCTCTTAATTCATTGAATGCTCTTTAGCAGCTCTATAAAGAGCCTACGCAGTAATTTATTTTGTAATATGACGCATTGTTGGGAACAATAATACATCACGAATTGATGGTGAATTTGTTAGTAGCATAATTAAACGGTCAATACCTATACCTAAACCACCTGTTGGAGGCATACCGTATTCTAATGCTTCAATGAAATCATTGTCCATTTCATGCGCCTCATCATTACCTGCTTCTTTTTCTGCTAATTGTGCTTCAAAGCGTTGGCGTTGGTCGATAGGGTCATTTAACTCCGTGAAGGCATTGGCGTGCTCACGACGAACGATAAATAACTCAAAGCGATCTGTAAAACGCTCGTCCTCTGGATTTTTCTTCGCAAGAGGTGAGATTTCTACAGGGTGACCATATACAAATGTAGGCTGTACAAGCGTCTCTTCTACTTTCTGTTCGAAGAATTCATTGATAATATGACCTACTTCGTGAACATCCTTCACTTCAACTCCATGCTCTTTAGCAAGTGCTTGTGCTTGTTCTTTTGTCATCGGCTGCCAGAAGTCTACACCTGTTGCCTCTTTTACAGCGTCAACCATATGAACTCGTTTCCAGCCTACAGCAAGGTTGATTTCATCTTCACCATATTGAACAGAAGTTGTACCGAGAACTTCTTGAGCAACATGTGCAATAAGGTTTTCAGTTAGAGACATGATATCTTGATAATCAGCATATGCTTCATATAGTTCAATCATTGTAAATTCAGGGTTGTGGCGTGTAGAAATTCCTTCATTACGGAACACACGTCCGATCTCGTAAACTTTCTCTAAACCACCAACTATTAAACGTTTTAAATGCAATTCGATGGCAATTCGCATATATAATTCCATATCAAGGGCATTGTGATGCGTAATAAATGGACGAGCTGCTGCGCCACCTGCAATTGTGTGAAGCATTGGTGTTTCTACTTCTAAGTATCCAGCATTATCTAAATAATTTCGGATTGCACGAATAATTTTCGAACGCGTGATAAATGTCTTTTTGCTATCTTCGTTTGTCATTAAATCTAGATAACGTTGACGATAACGTTGCTCAACATCCTGTAAGCCGTGGAATTTCTCTGGCATAGGACGTAGCGCTTTTGTAAGGAATGTGAATTCCTCAGCCTTTACAGAAAGTTCTCCCACTTGTGTACGGAACACGTTACCACGCACACCCACGATATCTCCTAAATCAGCTTGTTTAAATAATTCATACGCTTCTTCGCCTACATGATCTTGACGAACATAAATTTGAATTTGACCATTTAAATCTTGAATATGTGCAAAGCCAGCTTTTCCTTTACCACGTTTCGTCATAATACGGCCCGCAATAATTACCTCTTGAAGGTTTTCCTCAAGCTGTTCTTTTGTTTGATCTGCAAATTGATCACGTACTTCTGTTGATAAATGTGTACGCTCAAAACGGCTTCCAAATGGGTCTTGTCCATTTTCTAGTATCGTTGTCATCTTTTGGCGTCTCACCAATAGTTGATCATTTAATTCTTCTATATTTGACACTTGTTTCACTCCTTAAGTAAATTGTCCGCGTTTACGTCCATAATATTTCTATTGTACACAATTTTAGTGCTGTAATCATCTGTTTCAATTTATTTTCAATCCAACATAAAATAATTAATAATTCTAAAAATTAAAAGTGCTGCTGAAAAGGCGCCTCTATCAAATTATAGAGACGCCCATAATAAAAACTATATCATTAATTCTTTAACTTCTGGAACAATTAATTTAGATTCGCTTTCTTCATACTCCTGTACAAGACTATTTAATAGTACCCGAAGTTCTGCCGCAGTTTCTGTTTGGTTAATAGCGTTGCGGGCCTTACCATTACCTCGAATTCCTTTTAAATACCATGATGCATGCTTGCGCATTTCCCGTACTGCAATTCCTTCCCCTTTTAATTGAAGAAGTCGTTCAAAGTGCAGTAAACATACGTCCATTTTTTCTCGTACACTTGGCTCTTCTTTTAATTCACCAGTTGCTAGGTATTCAACCGTACGATAGATCATCCATGGATTACCTAAAGCAGCACGTCCAATCATTACTGCATCTACACCTGTAGTTTCCAGCATACGTTTAGCATCTTGGGGTGTTTCCACGTCACCGTTACCAAGCACAGGGATGCTGACATTTTCCTTTACTTGACGAATATAATCCCAGTTCGCTTTACCCTCATACATTTGTACACGTGTACGACCATGAACTGCTACTGCAGCTGCACCTGCACGCTCAACAGCTTGAGCGTTTTCAATCGCAAGGATATGTTCTTCATCCCAACCAATACGCATTTTTACGCTAACCGGCTTTTTAACAGCATCCACAACAGCCGCTACCATCTCATATACTTTATTAGGATCAAGTAGTAAACGTGCTCCCGCTTCACATTTTATAATTTTATTAACAGGACATCCCATGTTGATATCAATAATATCAGCAGTCGTATTTTCATCCACATATTTTGCTGCTTCCACTAAGGTTTCTTTATCTCCACCAAAGATTTGCAGTGAAAGAGGATTTTCACGTTCATCGATATAAAGCATACCTAATGTTTTTTCATTCTTTTGGACAATGCCCTTATCACTAATCATTTCAGCATATACGAGACCTGCCCCAAACTCCTTAACCGTTAATCGGAAAGCAGAGTTACAAATCCCAGCCATTGGCGCTAATACTACTCGGTTGTCCATGACAATATCGCCAATTTGAAATGGCTTCTCTGTTGACTGACTCAACGTTTTTCTTCCTCCTCTATAGGCTTTACCTATTTTCTCTATCTATCGTTAATGCTATACGCTGATAATTCATTCCTATACAAATACTTAATTCACCGCTGACGGCTCATTAAAGTGGTTCCAGAAGATTACGCCTTCCTTTTCACAATCCATTTGCTGTAACAGATCATGCGCTTGTTGTAGCTGTTCATCGAAAGGTGATGGCGTGATCTCTACAAGTGGTACTAGGACGAACGCTCGCTCGTACATTCTTGGATGAGGAACAATTAAGTTCTCCGTTTCAATATTCTCTTGATTGTAAAGTAAAATGTCAAGATCAATAACTCTTGGGCCCCAGCGGAATTCTCTTACACGCCCTAATTCCCGTTCGATTTCTTGGCAAATATTCAACATCTCAACAGACGATATAGCTGTTTTTAGATGAACAGCTATATTCAAAAAATCGGCCTGATCCGTATAACCTACAGCAGCTGTTTCAAAAACAGATGAAACACGAATCAACTCTAGTTCCTTCTTTTCTTTTAAAAGGTCTACTGCATGCTGAAGATTCTCATATCTCTCCCCCATATTTGTTCCGATAGATAAATAGACATCCTTCATTAGAAATCCCCCCTCGTAACCTCAACAGAGACTTCTTTATAATAACCATGAATAGGTGGGTCTGGTTTAATAAGCTCTACACGAACTCCTTTTACTTTATCAGGATAGGTTGCTAAAATCACATTTGCTATTTTCACAACAAGAGCCTCAATAAGCTTAAACGGTTCACCCTCTACAATATCCCGACATAACGCATATACCTCTGCATAATTTACGGTATAAGAAAGATCATCCGTTTCACCGGCTTTTGTCATGTCTACTGCAAGCGAAACATTTGCTCGAAAGCGTTGGCCTAGAGTGGTTTCAGCTGCTAATACACCATGATAACCATAAAACTGCATGTCCTTTAAATGAATATAATCCATCACGCTTCCTCCTTAAACAAACGTTTACCCACTAATACATCCGTCATATACGTTGCCCGCGCCATTTCCTTTACATCATGAACTCTTATCATATGACAACCCTTTTCAATTCCATAAACCACTGTGGCGCTTGTCCCTTCAAGACGCTCCTCAACAGGTAAGTTTAAGACATTACCAATCATTGATTTACGTGATGTTGCTAATAATACGGGATAGCCCATAGCCACTAAATCCGATAAGTGTTGCATCATAGCTATATTTTGTGCAGTATTTTTAGCAAAGCCGATACCTGGGTCTAAGATGATATGATGATCGGGAACTCCCGCTTGCTGTGCAATGGCAATACTTTTTTCTAAATCTGCCTTTGCAGTCGTCCAAAAATCAACACCATAATCCATATTTTCACGGTTATGCATTAAAATGATTGGAACATGTAAGTCTGCAGCAACCTGAGCAATTTCTGGTTCTGCCTTTGCTCCCCAAATATCATTGATGATATGTGCGCCGGCTTCAATTGCGGCACGCGCCACACTTGCTTTATACGTATCAACTGAAATAATGACCTTTACTTCTTGTGCTAACGCTCGAATAACAGGCACGATGCGTGCAATTTCATCTTCATCTGAAATTCGTTCGTACCCAGGACGTGTAGATTCTCCACCTACATCGATAATTTTTGCTCCTTCAGCCACCATTTTTTTTGCTTGAGTAACTGCAGCCTCCACATTGTTATACTTTCCTCCATCAGAGAAGGAGTCCGGTGTAACATTTAGAATCCCCATAACAAATGTTTCTTGTCTATAGTCTAATGTAATACCATTAATCGTTAATGGTTTCGTATATTTTTCTAGCATGTAAACGCTCCTTCTATCCTCGTTCCACTTCTTGAACAAATGCGCTATGCAAAATGGAATAAATAGGTCCTTTATTGCCTAAAAATCGCTGGTTCGCCAAGCTACTAATAGGCACAAGTTCTTGTACTGAATTGGTAATGAAGCATTCCGTACTTTGTAGTAAATCCTCTTTTGTATAAAAGCCTTCCTGTACGTCAAGGTTTAGCGCACTAGCATTTTCTATAACCCATGCACGAATAATTCCTGGTAAAATACCTGTCTCCAAAGAAGGCGTATATAGTATATCATTTTTTATCCAAAATATATTTGATGTCACACCTTCAGCTACATAGCCTGATTCTGTTAAAAAGAAACCTTCTTGTTGAGCCAGTGATGGCATTTCAAAGCGACCAAGCACGTTATTGCCGTAATGGTGCGATTTAACACGAAATGCTTGTTCAGGTGTATTACGTGGTATGGTAAGCCATTGTGCAAACTTTTCAGTACCACGCGGCGTGTCTTGAAGTTCCTTGCGAAAAATGATGATATTAGGTTGTCTATATTCTGTTGGCTGTAATCCAATATTATGTTCACCCGCAGATACATTTAAACGGAAGTAACCATCCTGACCGCCAGCAAGTTGATTTAGTTGTTGCACAGCCTCAAGTAATACACTTTCAGGATAGTTTAAATGAATGTGATATTGTGATAAAGCATGCTGTAATCTTTCCATATGTGCTTCCCAGTAAAATACCTGACCACCATATGTTCGGAACGTTTCAAAAAATCCTAATCCATATAAAAATCCATGATCAAATGGCGAAATTCTCAGATCCTGGGCCGCCATATAGTTTCCGTTCATCCAGCACTGCATCTATTTCACTCCTTCTATATACATTTCTATAAATTGACGAAGAAGTTGTTTCCCTTGCTCTGTCATAATGGATTCCGGATGATATTGTACACCCTCAATAGGATATTCCTTATGACGTAAACCCATAATTTCTCCTTCTTCTGTCCAAGCTGTTACTTCTAGACACGCTGGTAATGTCTCCTTTTCTACAATAAGAGAATGATAGCGAGTTGCTTGGAATGGATTTGGCATGCCTTTATGCAAACCCACTTCAGCATGCAGCACGGGTGATGTCTTCCCATGCATTAAACGTTCCGCTTGTATGACATGACCACCAAACACTTGTGCAAGCGCCTGATGTCCAAGACAAACTCCTAAAATCGGAATATTTCCCGCGAAATATTTAATAATGTTCAGGCTTTCCCCCGCCTCATTTGGACTACATGGCCCTGGAGAAATAACAATCATATCTGGCGAAAGTTGTTCTATTTCTTCTACTGTAATAACATCATTACGTTTTACTACTATGTCATGACCAAATTCACCCAAATATTGGACGATGTTATAAATAAATGAATCATAGTTATCGATCATCAAAATCATATTACTCGCTCCTCTGCCATTGCCTTTGCCTGCCACATTGCTTTCGCTTTATTTAAAGATTCCTGATACTCTCTTTCCGGAACAGAGTCAATGACAATGCCTGCTCCAGCTTGAATATGCGCAACCCCATCTTTTACAAACGCTGTACGGATTACAATATTAAACTCCATATCACCTGTAAAGCCTAGCCAGCCGATTGAGCCTGTATATAAACCACGTCGTACAGGCTCCAATTCTTCAATAATTTCCATAGTGCGGATTTTAGGCGCTCCTGTAATTGTCCCACCTGGGAACATCGCACGAATAACATCTGCATTCGTTTTACCTTCTGCTATTTCTCCACGCACATTCGAAACGATATGCATAACATGTGAATAGCGCTCAATGACCATAAACTCATCCACTTCCACTGTTCCATAGGTGGATACACGTCCTAAATCATTGCGCTCTAAATCCACTAACATCACATGCTCAGCACGCTCTTTATCATTATCAATTAATTCTTGAGCCAACGCTAAATCTTCCTCTTCAGACTTCCCTCTTGGTCGAGTGCCAGCGATTGGTCTCGTCGACAACTCATTGCCTTGACGCTTGACTAGTAACTCTGGCGATCCAGAAACAACAGAAAAATCAGGTGCTTCAATATAAGCCATATATGGCGACGGATTAAACGCTCGTAGTGCCTCATAGACATCTAGTGCATTTGCATTGAGTTTCTTAGACTGACGAACAGATAAATTCACCTGAAAGACATCGCCTTGTGCGATATACGTTTGGATTTTTTTAACTGCTGCCTCGAAATCGCCTCCTGCAAATGAAACAAGCAACTCATTTTCATCATTCTTAACTTCTATAGCAGTTGTTTTCTCAAATTTGCGCGCGTCTAATCCAGCCTGTGCAGCAACCTGCCAGATGTTAGCCCATTCTTCCAAGTTAACCTCATTCTCTTCTAACTTCATAAGTGTCACTGTATTCGTTTTCACATCATGTACGGCCCAGCAATCAAAGATATAATAATAGATATCAGGCACTTGTAAATCATCTGTTGCCGTATTAGGAAGCTCCTCGATTTTACGAGCATAATCATACGACACAAATCCAATAGCCCCTCCCTGAAAAACAGGTAGCTCTGCATTATAAGAAACCTGATATTCCGCCACAAGCTCTTCCAGTAAGTCGAGGGACTCCCCTTGTAAAACTTCCTGTCTACCATTTCTCCAATTTACGAAAAGCCCACCCTCTACTGATCGTGCGGTAGCTAATGGATTCCACGCAGCTATTGAAAAATGTCCACCACGTCCACTTTCTAAAAACACATGTGCTTGCTGCGTCTCTGTCTGCCTTTTATAGCTATAAAAAAATGAATCTGCATCCATCGTTAATGTTTTTGTAAGTATTGTTTTCAAGTTATTTTTCCCCTTTAAACATATGATGTGATTCCATCTTAACTTGATTATTACATAGAAGCGAATGTTTTTATAATTTTCATAGTGCCCTAGTTTTCACACTAAAAAAGGGCCCCCTTTATAAAGGAGCCCTTACATAAAAAAATTGAATTAGTCTTCAAATTGATATAAAGGTGTTGATAGATAACGCTCACCATTAGAAGGCACAATAGCAAGGACATTCGAACCCTTACCTAAACGTTTTGCCGCTTCAATTGCAGCATAGATTGCAGCACCAGATGAAATACCACATAGGATTCCTTCTTCACGTGCTACTTTACGTGCTACTTCAAAAGCAACCTCATTCTCAACAGGGAATACTGAAGAATAGACTTCTGTATCTAAAACTGCTGGTACAAATCCAGCGCCAATTCCTTGAATTTTATGAGGCCCTGGTTGACCACCAGAAAGAACTGGTGAATCCTTTGGTTCAACTGCAATGATTTCAATGTTTGGATACTTTTCTTTTAAGACCGCACCAGCACCAGTAATTGTACCACCAGTGCCAACACCAGCTACAAAAGCATCGAGTGTCAGGCCATCAAATGCTTCTACAATTTCTGGGCCTGTTGTTAAACGGTGAATTACCGCGTTCGCAGGATTTGTAAATTGTTGTGGTAGGAAGTAGCCATGTTCTTCAGATAGTTCTTCTGCTTTAGCAATTGCACCTTTCATACCTGCTGGACCAGGTGTTAATACAAGCTCTGCACCATAAGCACGTAATAAATTACGACGCTCTAAGCTCATAGTTTCTGGCATAACTAGAATGGCTTTATAACCTTTAGCAGCTGCAATCATTGCAAGACCAATACCTGTATTACCAGATGTCGGCTCAATAATCGTACCACCAGGTTTTAATGTCCCGTCTTTTTCCGCAGCTTCAATCATAGCTAAAGCTAGACGGTCTTTCACCGAGCTTCCCGGATTAAAATATTCTAATTTTACATACACAGTACCTTCATTTTCACTTGTTGCATGATTTAATTTTACAATTGGTGTTTTACCAACTAATTCAGCTACCGAGTTTGCTAATCTACTCATTTACTAATCCACTCCCAATCCCTACTATTTTTATAGGTTTTACTTATTTTGTATTTTATCAATTTTTCCATTCGATTGTCAATAAATAAAACTAATATTTTCAGAATATTTATCATTGCTATGAAAAGGAAAAATCTTATCCTCACTAAAGAAAAAGAACCTGCATTTATTGGGTAATTCACTACGAATGCCTGTAAGTTTGATCAGACTCATTTTACCCCGCAAAACCTGCAGACTCTCTTCATGTATTATTTTTCTTTTTTAGTCTCTCCATAATACCAAGTAGCATTAAATTCCGACCAAAATGCTTCTGGCGTAACAGATTGCGGTAATTGCTCTAAAGCTAATTCTCGCTCAATATGTTCTTTCACATCGTCATATGTAAAGGATTGTCCTTCTAATATCTCTTGTACTTGAACAATGCCATAATGACCATTATCTAACTTAAAGGCTTTACTTACCTCATCTGCCTTTAGTGATTTTACAGTATTAATAATTGCAGGGTCTACATTTTCCTGATTTTCTGTAAGGAAACCAATATCCCCTCCTAAACTCGCTGAAGCACTATCAACAGAAATTTCTCGTGCCAGCACTGTAAAATCAGAGCCATTTTTTAATTCACCCAGTGCCTCATCAGCAGCTTTTTTTGAATCGACCTCAATAAAATTCGTACGATAGCTTGTTTTTGTATTATATAAGCCTTGATTTTCCTCATAATACTTTTCAACGTTTTCTTCCTCTATCACTACATCTTTCGTGAGTACCTTATCCAATATAAGCTGTGATCGAATCTTTTGGCGTAGTTGCTCTGCCGAAAGATTTTGCATGGCTGTATCATACTTATCTTGAGCAGATCGCATTAACGCTAATTCAAGATCAATTTCTTTATCAGTAACTTTAATTTTATATGTTTTTGCGGCCTTTTCCATTACCGTTTCATTTACTAAATTTTGGAGTGTTTCTTTACCATATCGTTCTTCCATAGCAATCATCCACTCTTGGCGTGTGATAACATCCCCGTCAATGGCAGCGACTTGTTCGTCGCTACCAATTTCCTGACCTTTGTTAGGGATCAACCAACTAATGAACCATAATACATTTCCTAATAACAAAACGGCTATGACAGCTAAAGCAGGCTTTGTCTTTAAACGACGTTGCAATAAAGGAGTTTGGTTTGGTGTTACATTGGTTGAAGGTCGCCGATTACGCGTTGAGCTCATCGATAAACCCTTCTAGCTCATCTTTAGAAAAGCTATATGTCTCTAAGCAGAAGTGACATTGTGCCTCTGCACCGCCGTCCTCATCAATCATTTCTCTAATCTCTGCTGTTCCTAGACCTAAAATTGCCGCACCAAACCGCTCTTTTGAACATTGACATTTAAATTCAACTGGCATGGAATCTAAAATTTGTAGATGTCCATTTCCTAATACAGCTTCTAAAATTTGCTCTGGTGTAAAGCCTTTTTCAATCATTTTGGAAACAGGCTCTATTGTAGCAAGGTGTTGCTCAATTTCAGTTATCGTTTCTTCCTCACAACCTGGCATTAATTGAAGTATAAATCCGCCAGCTGCAAGAATAGTGTTGTCTGGATTAACTAATACGCCTAAACCTACAGATGATGGTACTTGCTCAGATGTAGCAAAATAATAAGTAAAATCTTCAGCAATTTCGCCTGAAACAATTGGTGTTTGTCCTGAAAACATATCTCTTAAACCAAGGTCTTTAACAATTGTAAGAGCACCTTCTGTTCCAACACCTGCTCGAACATCTAGCTTACCTTGCTCGTTTAAATCAAAGTGTACATGAGGGTTTGTCACAAATCCACGCACTTCTCCATGTGCATTACTATCAATTACCATTGGGCCAATTGGACCGTTGCCCTCAATTTTAATAGTGATTTTCTCTTCACCTTTTAGCATGGCTCCCATCATAACTGCCGCTGTCATTGAACGACCTAAAGCTGCTGATACAACTGGCCATGTATCGTGACGGCGTTGCACTTCTCCTACTGTGGCTGTTGTACGTGCTGCAAACACACGAACTTGTCCATTAAATCCTAAACCTCTTACTAAATAATCACTCATAAATGGAATGTCCCTCATTTCCTATTGGTTACGTTTATAGAGCTTATATAAACCCTTTAACGTTAAAAATGGATCTACAACATCTATAATTTGTGTCTCCCCTGCAATTAGATTTGCTAATCCACCTGTAGCAATAACTAATGGCTCCTCTTTACTTTGTGCTTTTATACGATTAACAATGCCCTCAACTTGCCCGACAAAGCCATAAAAAATTCCCGCCTGCATGGCAGAAACGGTCGTTTTCCCCACGATATGTGTAGGTCGAACGATTTCAATACGCGGCAATCTTGCAGCCTGTGTATAAAGAGCCTCTGTAGAAATAGTGATGCCTGGTGCAATAGCTCCACCCATGTAATCGCCCTTTTCGTTCAAATAACAATAGGTTGTTGCTGTCCCAAAATCAACTATGATACAAGGGGCCTTATATAAATCTAGAGCTGCTATGGCATTCACTATGCGATCAGACCCAACCTCACGAGGATTTTCGTATTTAATATTTAAACCCGTTTTCACACCTGGTCCTACTATCAATGGCTTTTTTCGAAAATACTTCTGGCACATCGCCTCTAGTGAAAACATAATTGGTGGCACAACTGAGGATATAATAATGCCTGTTATTTGTTCAAATGAAATGCCTGCATGATTAAAAAATGAAAGAACTTGCATGGCATATTCATCTTCTGTTTTATGAAGATCCGTCACCATACGCCAATGGAAGGCTAATTGATCGTTGTCATCATAGACACCTAATACAATATTGGAATTCCCTGCATCTAAAACTAAAATCAAGAATGACACCTCCCATGTCGTCATTGTAACTTTCACAATCCCCATATTACAATATTCTCTCTAACTGGAATGAGGATAAAACACTTTAGAAAATGATACCATACTTTTTATCTTGATTCAGCAGATGTTGTTTGTACTGTAGGGATAGTCTTAGGTACATCACCTTCTACTACAGGTGGAGATAAATACCTATACATGTTATCATCCTTCTTTAAAAAGAGGCCCCCTAAATATGGTAGCCTCTCTTACAATCATTTGAAATTAAATTTTTCTGGATCTGGACCACAACGTAGTCCATCGTTCATTGCATCTAACTGTGTCATTTCTTGCTCAGTTAACGTAAAATCAAAAACAGCTAGGTTTTCAGTCATACGTGCAGGTGTCATCGTTTTTGGAATCGTGACAACATCATGTTGCACATCATAGCGTAATACAATCTGTGCAGGCGTTTTGCCATATTTAGATGCTAGCTCTTGAATCAATGCCTCTTCAAGTAGAGAACCATTCATCAACGGAGACCATGCCTCTACCTGTATGCCCTTATCCTTACAGTAGGCACGTACTTCCTCCTGTATTAAATGCGGATGGAATTCAATTTGATTTATAACAGGGACGACAGTCGTTTCCTTCAAAAGGCTTTCCAAATGGTGTACATGGAAATTACTAACACCAATTGAACGTACTCGACCATCTTGATAAATCTTTTCTAGTGCTTTATAAACTTCAATATAATTTTGGTCTATTCCAGGCCAATGTACTAAATATAAATCTAAATAGTCTAATCCTATTTTTTCTAGACTGCTGTCATATGCCGCAAGTGTTTCTTCATAGGAAAGTCCATCGTTCCAAACTTTTGATGTGATAAATAATTCTTCACGAGTTACCAAGCCTTCTTCAATGGCTGCTCGTATTCCTCGTCCAACACTTTCTTCGTTTCGATATACTTGTGCTGTATCAATACTACGATAGCCTTTTGCTATAGCTGTTTTGACTGCTTCAGCTAGGTCATCTCCTTCGGGTACTCGAAAGACACCATATCCAACCAATGGCATTTTAAGACTATTATTCAATACAACATTTCCCACGCATATACACTCCTATCTTTTTTGGCTAACATCTCTCTAAATGGCAGAGTTGCATGCAGCTTGTCTTTTTTACTACTCTATCCTAATGCTTATTAGTAAGAAAAGGCAAAGAAAAAGACTGCTTACTGAACTAGTAAACAGTCTTCCCTATTTTTAATCACGTTTTTCATCGATACCCTTAGGTGCATCATTCGGTTCTTTACGTTCTTTTGCTAAATCCAAAGTTGTTGGATTTGACTCTTTACTTAGTAGCTCTTTTTCAACAACTGGTTCGCCAATAGTATCTAATGTAGGCTTTGCTTCAATCTTTGGAGTGTTCTCCTCAATTTTTTCTGCAGCCTCTGGTTCCGGTAACACACCGTGATCACGTAAATGCTCAATTTCTTGTGCATTTAATGTTTCTTTTTCCATTAGTGTATTGGCAATTAAATCAAGCAGGTGACGTTTTTCCGTAAGGATACGCTTAGTACGCTCATATTGTGTATCAATTATTTTTTGCATTTCTTTATCAATTTCATAGGCTATTGAATCAGAATAGTTCTGGTCAGAATTAAAGTCGCGGCCAAGGAATACATTACCACCTTGACTTGAACCAAATTGCATAGCTCCAAGATTCTCACTCATTCCGTATTCAGTAACCATAGCACGGGCAATGCTTGTAACCTTTTGGAAATCGTTATGTGCTCCAGTAGAAACTTCACCAAGAACAATTTCTTCAGCTACACGACCACCCAGAAGACCTGCAATACGATCTAAAAGCTCTTGCTTTGTCGTAAAGAAGCGCTCTTCCTTCGGTAACATAATCGCATATCCACCCGCTTGCCCACGAGGAACAATTGTTACTTTGTGTACTGTATCAGCCTCATCTAGCTCAAGACCAACGACTACGTGGCCGGCTTCATGGAAGGATACCAGTTTCTTCTCTTTCGCAGAATATACGCGACTGGCTTTTGCAGGACCAGCGATTACTCGGTCTGATGCTTCATCAATATCTGCCATATTTATAGTGCGCTTACTTTTTCGAGCCGCTACAAGCGCTGCTTCGTTTAGTAGATTTTCTAAATCCGCACCTGAGAAACCTGGCGTACGTTGAGCAACAGCTGCTAAATCAACTGTATCTGCTAAAGGCTTATTACGTGCATGTACTTTAAGAATTGCCTCACGTCCTTTTACATCAGGATGACCTACTGTAATTTGACGGTCAAAACGACCTGGACGTAATAGTGCTTTATCTAAAATATCCGGGCGGTTTGTTGCGGCAATGATAATAATCCCTTCATTAGCACCAAAACCATCCATTTCAACTAATAACTGGTTTAATGTTTGTTCACGCTCATCATGGCCTCCACCGAGACCAGCACCACGTTGACGACCTACTGCATCAATCTCATCGATAAAGATGATACATGGAGCATTTTTCTTAGCATTTTCAAATAGATCTCGGACACGAGAAGCACCAACACCGACAAACATTTCAACGAAGTCAGAACCTGAGATAGAGAAGAATGGAACACCTGCTTCACCTGCTACTGCTCGTGCAAGTAATGTTTTACCTGTACCTGGAGGACCTACAAGTAAGATACCCTTTGGAATACGGGCACCAATTTCAGTGAATTTGCGGTGGTCTTTTAAGAATTCTACCACTTCAACAAGTTCTGCTTTCTCTTCATCAGCACCTGCTACATCTGTAAAACGCACTTTTTTCTTTTGATCATCATACAGTTTAGCTTTACTTTTACCAAAGCTCATCACTTTATTACCGCCACCCTGAGATTGACTCATTAGGAAGAAGAATAAGAAAATGATGATAATGAAAGGAATAATTCCTGTAAAGAATTGAATCCATCCACTTGTTTCTGGTGCTGCTAAAAAACTAATATTACTATTTTTATCCTTAGCAGCCTCATCGATGCGGTCCATTAAAGATTGGTTTTCACGAGGGATGTTTGTAGTAAAACTTTCCCCTTTTTCATACCCCTTCAGTGTTCCTTCAACGACGTAAACTGATTTATCAGGTTGAATTGTAGCACTTGTTATTTCTTTCTTATCTAGAGCTTCTTGAAACTCATGATAAGTTAATTCTTTCGTTGGTGAATTTCCACCATTGAAAGTACCAAAAATACCGATAATCACTAGGAAAATCAGTAGATAGAATATGGTATATCGAAATATTCGATTCATCTCCAGCCTCCTCATTACAAACAGAAAAATTATAAGTAAAATCTTAACATATCATGATTTCATCATACAACGAAAAGCCCTACTTAAAAAATGTTTCGTTCACTTATTGCCGTTATCACAACAGTTTTTAGGCCATCTTTATATGTCCCAGCGTAATTGTACCTGTTCCTCGGGCTCGATATAGCTAAACATTGTGTCAAGATTTTGAATTATGTTAAACATAACTAAAAATACGTGACTTGCGCTGGAGACCTTTACTTTTTATAGCTGGTCTTTTGTTCTTAGAAAGAATATACCTCAGGCTTTAAAATACCAATATAAGGTAAGTTACGATATTTTTCAGCGTAATCTAAGCCATATCCTACAACAAAGCCATCTGGCACTTCGAAACCAACATAGTCAGCAGATAAATTTACTTTTCGACCTGATGGTTTATCAAGTAATGTAACAATTTTAATGGACTTTGCTTTGCGATATTTAAATAAATCTACTAGATAGCTTAAAGTTAAACCACTATCAATAATGTCCTCGATAATTAATACGTCACGTCCCTCAACGCTTGTATTCAAATCCTTTAAAATCTTCACTTCACCAGATGACACAGTAGCATTACCATAGCTAGACACATCCATAAAATCAAGTTCGATGAAAGAATCGAAACGTTTCATTAGGTCTGTCATAAATGGCATTGCCCCTTTAAGTACGCCAACAGCTAATGGAAATGCATCTTTGTATTCCTCTGTTAATTGCGCGCCTAAGTCTGCAATTCTTTCTTGCAATTGTTCTTCTGTAATCATAATTTTTTCGATGTCGTTTTGTAACATATCGATTCCTCCTCGTGATGTATCAAAAAATCTTCACCCTATTTCGGTGAAATATTTTACAAAGACCTTAGTCTACGATGAGCACTGTATCATCGTTTGGTTGCGGAGTGGTTGAAAAAAATATTCCCATACGCACACCAATTACCGCTACCACCTCATCAGATTGAGAAATCAGTAACGGCCAGCTATTTCGCTCATTTAAAGGAATCTTTTCATCTATAAAAAGGCGAGATAAGCGTTTTGGCTGATCCATTCCTTTTAACAGCATTCTATCTCCATCCCTGCGTGCCCGAACATAAAACGGTAGGTGGAGTTTGCTAGCGTTAAAATAAAAAAGTTGTGCAGTATCCGTCAGCAATTCAGACGATAAATCATGCAAATTGACTACGCGTAAGCGCTCACCATTTGTCAGTGTTGTCCAGCCATTAGCAGTCGAAATAACCTGTTTCTCAGGAGAAGCTAGGCCTTCTAACGGCTCCTTTTTCTGAATCGTTAAATTTCCATAACGGCGAACTGCTAGAAAATCTTCAGGTAAGTGAATTTCAGCATACCCTGCTGTTGTATCACAAAGCTTTAAAATTGAAGTCAATAAGGCATAACTTTGTATCGTATTTGAATCTTTGTAAAGATAGTTTAATAGTATTAAAATGAGCCTCCTTTGTAAAGCAAGTGGTACCAATTGAAATGCCTCAATTTCCATGCGATATGTATTTTCATTATTTCTTATGATGATTTGGGAAAATACATCTTGGGCCAATGTCATTAAAAAGGTATCGTCTTCTTGCAATTGCTTTGTGAAATGGGTCACCTGTTCAGTCACTCGCGGATTCTCTGCCTCCAATAAAGGCACCACATGATGTCTAAAACGATTACGTACATAGGTATCTTTAGAATTGCTAGCATCTTCTCGATAATCTAAACCTTTTCTAAGTAAATATTCCCCTATTTCAGACTTTGTAACCGTTAAAAACGGACGAATTAATGATTTTCCTCCAAAAATTCTTTGAGGACGTATGCCCTGCATGCTATTCATTGTTGCATTTTTTGTAAGGGCCATTAATACTGACTCCAGTTGGTCATCCGCATGATGTGCAGTTACAAGCTTATTAGCATTTGTTTTTTGCAGAACTTCTTTGAAAAATTGATACCTTTCCCTACGACATATTAACTGTGTATTACCATTTTCCTGTGCCAATATTGTAGGTATTGGAATTTCCTTGGCATGTAAGTAAACATCATTAGCGTCACAATATTTTTGAACAAAAGCCCTATCCTCAGCAGAAGCTTCTCCTCTCAACATATGATCAACATGTACGGCTTCCACCTGAATGTTCCAATGCTCCTGTGTTTGAATAAAGTAATGAAGTAAAGCCATAGAGTCTATCCCACCCGAAACGGCGATGAGAAGATGGTCGCCTTGCTGTAATAATTGCTCTTCTTCTATAAATGTTTTGACCTTTAATTCAAATGACAAACGCTTCTCCTCCCCTTTTCGTTGTTAGTTTAAGATGATTTACTCATTGAATACTGAGCTGGTCTAAAGACAGCCCATGTCGGTACAACATGTGTCACCTCTAACATTAATACTGTACAATCATCCTCTATTTCAAAATATCCTTGGAATGATTGCATAATGGTTGTTAGCTTTTCTTGAATCGTTTTATTTGTACTTGCTACCTGCTGTGCGAAAGCTAAAAATGTTTCCTCCTGTTCATCCCAATCAGCTACACTTGAGAAAAGTCCATCTGAATGCATTAAAATAACATCACCTGCCTTCAGTTTTCTTTTTTCAGCTTCGACTGCTGAAATAGATAAGAATCCTACAGGTGCTGCATTACTTTCTACTTTCAGTACCTCTTTTCCACGCAAAATGTAGGTTGACATTCCACCCGCTTTCCACGACCACAAATCTCCATGCTGTAAATCGACAAGTGCAAAATCAAGGGTTGCATACATATCATCTTGCTGTTTTAATGCCATGACATAATGGAGCGTATGCATCGCAGTTTCGGGATTCATATTGTAATTTAGACACTCTCTCATTAAATGAATCAATTTTCTACTTTCATGTTGTGCTTCTTTACTTTGCCCCATACCATCAGACAGCAATATCGCAAATAATCCTGGATGCAATTGGAAAAGGGCATGAGAATCACCGGAATATAATGTTGCATCTTTAGACATGCTATATATATCATACTCTACTTCAAAGCTAATAGCTGATCTAAAGCAAATTTGAACATGACGAAATGGTATTTCGCAGGCTACTACTTTTTCAATTTCAAAAGGTTCATCAAAAATTTCATAAAGAATCGGCAAAATCATACGTTCAGCTAATGTCGTATCTTTCTCCCAGTTGACACGTGCTGGTGCTAAGGCACAAACAATCTTTCTTGCCCCAGGCTTATTACTTAAGACATCAAGTTGAAAACATTCAATATTGGCTTCCTTTAAGCGCTCAACAATGTCCTTCTCAACACTTACAAAAGAAATTGTATCTTCCTTCATCTCAGCAATTAACTGATTTAAATGATTGCTCATATCTCGCAGTTGAAGGGCAATCATTTTTTTACCATGGAAATATTGCCCGTTAATTCGTTCTCTATAAAGTTCTGTATCTAATTCCTCAAAGATTTTCGTGGATTTCACACATTTATAGCGTATTTGTTCTTCAACACGATGAATAGCTGATTCCTTGCCTACTCCTTTCATATGAAACCAATCTGTCATCAGCTTGTCCATACCATTATTTTGCGCACCCCAGCAATGATCATAACGGAAACAACTTAAACAAGTATTCATTGGTGCTACTTCCTTTGCCGCTTCAACTGGTGCTGTCATAAAGCGATCAAACACAAGTTCCTTCATGAATTGCACAAAATGCTGAAAGTGCTCTAATTTATACGTTACATGTTCTGTTAACCAATTCTGTCGGGCTAGTAAAACCTCTTCTCGTTGTGGAAAGAGCTTGTCCCTTACCTTATCTGAATATTTCTTTGGAATGGTTAGAAATAAAATACTACCAATGGCAATTGAGGTAAAATAAACACTATCCAAGGGCAATGTGGCGTCATAAAATAAAAAAAATACACTAGGTAAAATACTACCAATAGCAACGCCAAATCTACCACCTTTCGCTCCCATACCCGCACATAATCCAGTTAAGGTAGCCACCGAAAGCATACCGGTAAACGAAAGCTTGGCCACACCAATAAGCGTCCCTAGCACTGCTCCAATGACAGTTGCTAAAGGAACACTTCCAACCAATGCGCCAAAACAGATAAAGAGCTGCAGTAAAAAAATAGGGAGTGAAAAATAGCTTATTACAACCGTTTGCATTCCAGTAAGCATGGCTGCAAAGACGACTAATCCTGAACCTAGCTTTTCATATGTCCAATGCGTCGTAAACCATTCATACGAATTAACAAATAATACTTGCATAAACAATGTCATAATAAGAGCTAAAGCTGCTTCACAGCCCACATAAAATTGTACAAGCACTGGTGGTAAGCCTTGATACATCACCCCTTGCCACATTATTTGTACCAGTAATACAGCTAAAGACACCGCAATACTTTGGGGCAGTTGCCAGTAACGAAAACGCATAATACATTCATACAGGATAATTTGTAAAGCGAGAATTAGGACTTGTCCAAAGCCCAGGAAAAAGCAACCCACTAAACTCCCAAATAATACGAATTTGGCATACTCCCTATATTTTGTTCGAATAATGGCCCAAAAAGGAACTGAGAACGGTACAGCCGCTTCAAATACAACAGATTGAGCCAAAAAAAAGGCGGTTAAAAAAAAGAGAGAGCCTATTAGGATCTGCTTCTTTTTCAAACCTATTTTTTGGTCATCTACATTCGTTGTATTATACCATTCAATACTTGTCATTTAACTATCCCCTTTCCGCACTTTTGGTTATTATAAAAAATTATGTGTGGAAAGATTGTCTGACGTTGACAGAAAAAAATATAAATATTTCGACTAATAGCTATTCATAAATACGAGAATTGGCAACAATTTCTATAGTAAAAGGCTTTTGATCAATAGAAATATTGGAAAATTCAATTATTGAATCAATATAATAATTATTTACTATTCATCTTAAAGCCTAATTTGAAGGGATTTTATGTACTATTAATGGTTTGATTCAACTATTCTCTAGGATATATTTCTACGTAAGAACAAAAAATCCGCTAAAATATTCTTCTATAGTTAAATGTCCTAAAATATCTTTAAATATTTTTTCAAACCTACTTGACACTAGCACGATTGGCTTGTATTATTTAACTTGTTGCTTAAACGACATGCGGAAGTAGTTCAGTGGTAGAACACCACCTTGCCAAGGTGGGGGTCGCGAGTTCGAACCTCGTCTTCCGCTCCATTTCTAAATTTGGCGGCCTAGCTCAGCTGGCTAGAGCGTACGGTTCATACCCGTAAGGTCGGGGGTTCGATCCCCTCGGCCGCCACCATATAGGCCCGTTGGTCAAGTGGTTAAGACACCGCCCTTTCACGGCGGTAACACGGGTTCGAATCCCGTACGGGTCATCTCAAATAGGTATCTCAGAACTAGATTCTGAGATACCTATTTTTAATTTATCCATCTATCTACTTCTTTGCAAATTCTATCCGTCCGCTCAAGTAAAGCTATGTGACAGAATATAAAAGTATGGCATACTAGTAAAAACAACGTTTTTAGGAGGTTTAATTCCCTTGAGTGCATTAACAAAAGCTGCTTTAATTTGTGGAAGTGGCTCAATGATTATTCTTATTTCAATTCTAATAAACTTACCGTTTTTTGTTCAAATAATCTTATTGCTTGGTGGACTAGCTGTGAGTGTATATGGTGTTGCTTTACTTGTTAAAATGGTTATCCATCCTGTGAAGAAAGAATCCATTGGTCTTACCGATGAAAAAACGATAACACCCACAAAAAAGAAAAAGAGACCTTCTTCTACTTTATAGGTATATTAAAAAAGGGAGTAGCTTTTTAAAAAGCCACTCCCAACTCTATTTCATACACTTTTTCTACGATTAAAACAGTCAGCAAACTACCCTCTTCTAGCTCCGCGACCTCCGCGTTTTGATTCTGTAGCACGTTTAAGTGTTGCTAGACGTTCATCACTATCTTTTAAGAAGCGTGCCATTTTTTGCTCAAAATTTTCTTTTGGCTGGTGGCGTTCGTTGCGATCATTGGAACGATTATCACGACGTGGACGTGCTGGACGCTCTGGTCGCTCTGGTCTTTCAGCTTGAGGCTTTGCTTTACGGATTGAAAGACCAATCTTTCCGTCCGCTTCAACATTCATCACTTTTACTTCAACTTCATCTCCAACTTTTAGATGCTCATTGATATCTTTTACATAATTGTCAGCAACTTCACTAATGTGAACTAAGCCTGTTTTGCCATCTGGCAGCTCAACGAATGCTCCAAAATTTGTGATTCCTGTTACTTTACCTTGTACCTTGCTGCCTACTTCAATTGACATAAAAAAAATGCTCCTCCTTAAAAATTAAGCGACTCTTTTGAGCCATGTAATCAATTTAATCAAACTTTTTACTGCAATAAGCTTCTCTTTTCATTATATATAACAATAAAAGAGTGTCAACAATACATAGCTTTTCAGTCGTCTTTTTTATCTTCCTTATCTGGAATGATGAAAATAATCTCACCTTTTTCCGATAAGTAGTACTCTTTTCTTAATAGCTTTGCGATATATTCATCATCCTGCAATTGTTTGATTTTAAGATTTAATGTATCTTGTTCTTCTTTCAATTCAGTGAGATGCCGATTCGCTTCTTCTTTGGATTTCTCTTTTGCTGCTAATGTTTCATTCTGATGTGACAGCACATTTAAGAGAAGAGCAATAATAATGACTGGTACAATCGCAAAAAAGACAATACGACGCATCTTACGTTTTCGAGCCTGTTGTTTGCGATTTATAGCTCTATCCGTGTTACGGACATAGTCATTATCAAGCTTAGTGAAGTTTTGGGATTCATCATTTGATGAATGACGTCTAGTCATGTCCGCACCTCCGATAATTATTGTTGCTTTTTATTATACTTCAAATATCGTAATTTTTTAAAAAAAGTGTAGGACAAATACGAATAAATTTTGACAAAAGGTCTTATAACAAACATAACAATATTTATTAATAATTGCAAAATTTGTCGAATAACCGTAATTATGAAACGCACAATGAACCAAAAGGGTCTCCATGTTATATTCACCAAAATTCTAGCAACGAAACGTAAAAAGGTTTGAAAAAATGATTGATACAAAAAAATTCCAGCTATTTGCGCTAGCGGGTCGTAAGCCCGCCAAGCGCCATCTTTTAGCCAAAATAATAAATAGTATGTCAACCCTCCAAGTAGAATCCAAGTTATTAACTCAACAACCATCATCCACTTTCGAAGGCTTGACCTTTTTGGAGTTGAAAAAACAATAAGCCTTATACTATCAATTATGAAACCAACTGCTATACCGCTCAAAACCATGACAATTAATTGATAAAATTGTTCACTGACAATCATCCAAATAACTTATGAAGGAAACCTTTCGAGAAGCCACTTTCCTCCTCGTCGTACTGTAAGGTTTTTACAGTTCCTTCAAGTGTCAATAATCCTTTGTCAACATCTAAATGAACGATATGCAGTTCCTCTCCACGGATTAACAAGTGCCCTTGGGACGTCTTAATGAAAAACTCTTCCTGATCAAAGCGTTCAATTGATTTTACAGAAGTCATGTCCATTCTTTTACGATTACGAATCGTTAAAATATGCTCTCCAGATGGAATTGTGTAACGATTACTTTCTTGATGTAGCGTCATTTTTTTCCTCCTTTAGTCGTCCTAGCTTCTGTTCACTTTATGCGGACAACCTTCAAAGCATGACAACTTTATTTAAGTTGTATCATACTTTCACCTACAAAAAGAAAGGCGGGACAACAATAGGAGGGCTAGAAAATAAATTTAGCTTTAATCCTCATCATCAATAAATTCAGGCTCAATCTTTTCAAGTCGTTCTTCTTTCAAAATGGTAAACATTTTTGCTGCATCTTCTTTTTTCACAGTATCACGTATTTCTTCTACACGTGCCGTTACTATTTTTTGACCAAAACGGATAGCAAGCTCATCACCAGCTTTCACTGTACTACTTGCTTTTGCAATCTTTTCATTGATTGTAATACGTCCTTGATCGGCCACTTCTTTGGCTAAAGTACGGCGTTTTATTAAACGGGATACTTTTAAAAACTTATCTAATCTCATAATCTTACTCCTTTTCTAGTTGCTTTGCTTCATTCCAAAATGCATCTAATTGTTCTAATGTAAAATCGGAAAATGGTTTTCCACTTGCTTTTACCTGTTGCTCAACATAGCCGAAACGTCTTGCAAATTTCTCATTTGCATGTAGCATGGCTTCTTCTGGTGATAATTTATAGAAACGTGCTAAGTTTACTAATGTGAACAATACATCGCCAAATTCATCAAGACGGGACGCATTAGAGCCTTTCGTCACCTCATGGCGAAATTCCTGCCATTCCTCGGTAAATTTATCCCATGCTCCCTCCACATCTGGCCAATCAAAGCCCACTTTTGCAGCTCTTTTTTGATAATTGTAGGCTGTCTGTAATGCCGAAGATGCTCTATATTCTTCGTCTAATAAAGGTTTGTCGCTAGTTTCTTTTTCCTCAGCTTTAATAGCCTCCCAATTAGTCACGACATCATCTGCATCTTCTACTGCAACATCCCCAAAAACGTGCGGATGGCGGCGAATCATTTTTTTACTAATCGAAGCTAACACATCTTCAAGTGTAAAATAACCTTGATCTTCTCCAATTTGTGCATGCAAAAATACTTGTAACAACACATCACCAAGTTCCTCAATCATAGCAAAATCATCCTCAGCATCGACCGCAGCCAAGTATTCATGTGCTTCCTCAAGTAAATATTTTTTCAACGACTCATGTGTTTGCTTTTGATCCCAAGGACAGCCATTTGGACCTCTCAGCGTTGCAATGATTTGACGGAATGTTGTCCAATCTCTTAATGACTCCTCCTGTGATTTTACAGGTGGTACATAGACTGTTGTTAAATTATTTACTTCTACACTTTGATCGAGTTCATAGAGTGGCACTGTGACAATCTGTTCCTGTGAAGATCCAGCCGCTGTCACAACTGTCACAGGATACTCATCATCATATTTCTCCATCAACGTTAGCTTCACTTCTGATGCACTGAATGTATCGTATACTTGAGCGATCAAGATATGCTGACGCATGTTAATGTCATGCATTGAAAAGCTAGTACCATCAAGTAATTGAAAGCCTTCAATTGGATCTATTTTTAACGCACCAAAAATGGGATCTAAGAAACTCTGACCACCCTCAATGACTAGCTCAATTTTCCCTTCATTTGCGGCTGCAATAAGTAATTGCACTGTTTGCTCTGCAACTAGTGGATGCCCTGGCACAGCATACATAACATCCTCAACAGCGGTAGCTTCTATAAGAGAATCAGCTATTTCTGCATACACAGGTTGAAATGTATCGTGTTTTTCATAAACGTCGTCAAAACTTTCAAATCCCACACCCTCTGCTGCTAATTCCTCTAAAACCGGGTGATCCACTGTTCGTACATATAATTTTTTAGCAGCCTTTAATTTTTTATAAACACCCATTTGCAGCTGATTAAAGTCACCTGCACCTAAACCAATAATTGTTAATGTATTCAATATTACACCTACTTCCTTGAATTTAGCCAAAGTTGGTAAACAGCCATTCTACGTCCAAACGGCAGTAAATACCATTCTTTTTCTATTAGTACTCTTTTCTTTGCAATAATTGTTAGCATAACAAACGCCCCAATAGATACTGCTGTCAAACCCGCCACCATGGCTATCATACGTGAAGACATCAAATGGTTTAACAAGGACGATACTAGCTGTAACCATATAAGAACGACGATTGTCATACTGAAGGAGGCTATACCTACTTTTTTATAAAATGCGCCTGAAGCTAATTGAATGCCAGTCAATGTTTTTAAATAAATAATCAGCAAGGTTGCTGTTAATAATAATCCTATATCATTTGCGATGGCAGCTCCTAGTACACCTAATCCACCAATTAAACGTACATTTAATATAATTTTTATTAGAAAACCAATTATGAGAAATAAAGCTGGTTTTTTTAATTTTCCATAGCCTTGTAAGATCGCTGTAAATGTAAGGATAATCGACAAAGGGACAATTTGAAATACATAGACAATCAATACTTCCGATAAGGAATTGGTTTTAAAAAGCATTTCATTTAAATAAGGCATAACTAGCATTAAGCCTAGTGCAGCAGACCAGCCGAACAGGACGGATGCTTTGTATGTTAATTGTATGAATGGTACTGCACTACGTCCCGCTTGTTTTTTCGACAAATGGGCGACAAGTGGCACAATGGCCAACGACAATGAGGATGCAATGACAACACCTAGTTGAACTAACGGTTGTCCTCGATCATAAATACCCTTCGTTTCCTTTGCAATTGTAGGAGTCATGCCATTATCAATTAATGAAGAATAGATTGTAAATGAATCGACCAATTGATAGCCAAGTAGTAGTAGACCACTCATACTGACACTCAAGCTGAGCCAAGTGACCTCTTTAATGATAGGTAAACTTGGATTACGTTGTAGATGTTGTTTAACTTGCAGTAGACCAAATCGTTTATATGAGATATAAGCAAGTAATAGCAAGGCTGTAATTTCTCCAATTACTGTACCGATAACAGCCATTTTTCCTGCACCATAAAGAGATTTAGTCGTTGTCATAATAAGAAAGGTACCTGCTAATATGACAGTTACTCTCACTGCTTGTTCAAGTACTTGGGCATAAGCAATAGGCTCCATAATTGCTCTAGATTGAAAGCTACCTTTTAAAATAGCCAGCGCCGGCATAACCAATACTACTAAGGAGCCTGTACGAATAAGTGGTGCTAATTGAATATCTCCCATTAAATGGGCAATCTTTTCAGCACCTCCAAATAAAATGGCAAAAAACAGTAGTGATAATACCGTTAAATACCTGAAAACTACCTGTGTTATAGTGCGACGTCTTTCATCACGTTCTATTGTATCAACAATACAATCATTGTCTGCAAGCATTTTAGAAATGGCTATAGCAAAGCCACTAGATGTCCAAACAACGAAGATTGAAATAACTGGATATACCTGTTGATAGATATAAAAGCCTTCATCACCTACTAGATTTTGAAAAGGCACACGGTAAATGGCACTAAGAACTTTTACAATAAGGGCTGCTATCGTCAATAAGGCGGCACCCTTCATGTAGCTTTTCATACCAAAACGTTGCGACATAAATTGCCCTCTTTCCTTCTTAACAATGCCAATAGTATAGCATATCTCAAAAGTTTGACGTGCAAGGTGGCACTACTGTTCCTATAATGATTCATCCTTATGTACGCAAAAAAGTTATTGTTCAGCCTTAAAGGTCATCGCAATAACTTTTCCATGCATTAACTATTCATTTGTTTTGCTAAGAAGTTTGCAGCTGTTTCCACTACTTTGACTTCTACCTCACCAACAAAGTGTACTTTAGACAAGACGATAATACAGCCTATTGGGTCACCATTCACCATAATAGGTGTCGCACAATATGATTTTACTTGCTCATATTGTCCAGGGACAATTTCAATCGTTGTCTCCATTTTTTCTATTTTTGTGGAGCGTTCGTCCATAAAGCTTTCCGCAAAGGACGTAATGCGACGATTTATATATTCCTTTTTCCCTATCCCTGCAACAGCGATTACTTCATCACGGTCAGTGACAAATGCTGGTGTGCCCATCGTTTCATAAAGTGTTTCAACATATTCTCTTGCAAATTCCCCCAAATCATTGATGGGAGAATATTTCTTTAAAATGACTTCGCCTTCACGGTCCGTATAAATTTCAAGCGGGTCGCCTTCACGAATACGTAGCGTCCTACGAATTTCTTTTGGAATAACTACACGCCCTAAATCATCAATACGACGAACAATTCCTGTTGCCTTCATTCTAATGCCTCGCTTTCGCTACAATGAAATTTTAATTCAATGATAGTATGGTTTTTATTTGAGCAATCTATGCAAAAACTGAAGAAAAAGGATTTCACAACCATCAATCAATTTTTTTCAAAAAACGGTATTACATCAATCAACTCTTTATTAGATTACCCAAGGAATAAGTTTCTATAATTAATTCATAAAAAATATTGGAAAAAAATCAATTATTCCTGTGAGCAAATATGTTAGAGATGATGATTACTGAAGCAACATGAAAAAGGCTAATCTTATCTTTTATGGTAAAAGATAAGATTAGCCTTTTAACTACTATTGCTGCTTTTTTGCTTTATCAATAATTTGCATTAGCTCTTCCAACATATCAAAGGGTTGATATTTCCCACTCTTGCGTTCATCTATTGTTAATTTTAACTGCATGCCATCCATACCAAAACCAACAGCACGCTCGAATTTCATCGATTCTTCAATAATCTTACTGCCATCGACACTTGCCGTCCCTTGTTCTGACAATAGTATTGTAATAAGTTTTTGCTTCTCCTTTACAGATACTACTCCCGCACCTAAGCCCCAAACTTTCATTCGTGCTATTCGAAGTAAACGCTCTGTTTCAATTGGAAGATCGCCAAATCGATCCTCTAATTCCTCCATGATTTCGTCATACTCCTCCACCTGATCCATGGCTTTAATTCGTTTATACATTTGGATCTTTTGATAACCATCTGGAATGTAAGCGTCTGGAATATAAGCATCAATACTCAGCAAAATTTCTATATCTGGCTTTTCTTCTTTTTTCACGCCTGTTTGACGTTCCGCGATGGCATCCTGAAGCATTTGTGAATATAAATCAAAGCCAACTGAATCAATAAAGCCATGTTGCTGCGCTCCAAGTAAGTTTCCTGCACCTCGAATAGATAAATCTCGCATCGCAATTTTAAAGCCTGAGCCAAGCTCTGTAAATTCTTTAATTGCTTGTAAACGTTGCTCTGCTACATCTGTCAGAACTTTGTCGCGTTGGTACATAAAATACGCATAGGCTACTCTGTTAGAACGTCCAACGCGACCGCGTAATTGGTAGAGCTGGGCTAAGCCCATACGATCAGCATCATGGACAATTAACGTATTTACATTCGGTATATCGACACCTGTCTCGATAATTGTTGTCGTGACAAGCACATCATAATCACCCTCTAAAAAGGCTAAAATCACTGATTCTAGCTCTGACTCAGTCATTTTTCCATGAGCAAAGCCTATACGTGCTTCAGGGACGAGTACTTGAATCTCCTCAACCCTTCGAGCCATATCCTCAACCCGATTATATAAATAAAATACTTGTCCGCCACGTGCCATTTCCCTCTCAATAGCTTCTCGTACTAATGCACCACTGTGCTCCATCACATATGTTTGAACTGGGAAGCGATTAGCAGGAGGCGTTTCAATAACAGATAAATCTCGGACCCCTACCATGGACATATGAAGAGTCCTTGGGATTGGTGTAGCCGTTAAAGTTAAGACATCGACATTTGTCTTTAACTGCTTAATTTTTTCCTTATGCGTCACACCAAAACGTTGCTCTTCATCCACAATTAGCAGACCAAGGTCTTGGAAAATTAAATCTTTAGATAAAATACGGTGTGTTCCAATAACTATATCGACTCGGCCTTCTTTTAAGCCTTTTAATGTGGCTGTTTGCTCTTTTTTCGAACGGAAGCGAGATAACAATCCAACATTAATGGCGAAATCCTGAAAGCGCTCACGAATTGTCTCATAGTGTTGCTGAGCCAAGATAGTAGTAGGGACAAGGAATGCCACTTGCTTTCCATCTTGAATAGCCTTAAATGCGGCACGAATGGCTACCTCTGTCTTACCATAGCCTACATCGCCACAGACTAAACGATCCATAGGGCGTTCACGTTCCATATCTCGTTTTACTTCAACAATTGAACGTAGCTGATCCTCTGTTTCCTCATAAGGGAACATCGCTTCAAAATTACGTTGGTCGTCGTTATCAGGTGTAAAAGCATGCCCTTTCTCTGCTTCACGCTTTGCATACAGCTTTATTAAATCATCTGCAATATCCTGTACAGCAGAGGATACCTTCGCTTTCGCCTTTTTCCACTCTGCTCCACCTAATTTATGTAGCTTTGGTTCACGATCCTCTGACGCCACATATTTTTGGATTAAGTCTATTTGCTCTACAGGGACATATAATTTATCGTCTGCACGATATCGAATATGCAGGTAATCCTTATGTGTACCATTAACCTCTAATGTCTCTACACCGATGTATTTACCAATCCCATGATGAACATGCACAACATAATCACCTGGCTTAATTTCCGTATAACTTTTAATACGTTCAGCATTAGTCATTTTTTGTGTACGTGCTTTTTTCTTTGCCTGCTGTTTAAAGAGCTCGTCTTCTGTTACAATTGCTAAACGCTGTAGAGGCAATTCAAAGCCACTCGACAAACCACCATCTACAATATAAATACCAGGTTCTGTCGGCTCACCTATCGCCGTATGAATATCGTACTCTTCAAGCATTTGCTGAACCCTTTTTACTCGTTCTTTATCCCTTGCTATGATTAGAACTGTAAATTTGCCAAGTAACCAGCGTTCAACCTCACTTTGAAGCAAGGACATTTGTCCATGAAATTGCTGCATTGGTTTGCAAGAAAAGTTAGTTGTTTTAGTAAACGTAATCCCTGCAAATGTTCGCGAAAATAATGAAAATGAAAGCTTTTGTTGTGACAACATCGCCAATATTTCTTTTAATGAGAAGGCGGGTTTGACATCATGAACCATTTTTCCCTCTTCGATTAAAGATAAAAACCATTCATCTTCTTCACGTTCCCATGCATCCATTACCTCTTGAATACGTCCAAGCTCGTCAAAAAGTACAATACTATCTTGTTCAAAGTAATCTCCCAAAAAGGCTGTTTTATCGTATAATAATGAGCCATATTTGTTTACATAATCAGGTAAATTTCCTTGCTGTAGCAATTCAATATCATATTGAATATGCTGATACAGAAGTTCCTTTGTCTCCTGCTTTTTTACCTTCTTTAGACTGGCTGCTAATGCCACTTCTAAACGGCCTGCTAATGCCTGTCTTTCTGATTTAGTAAGAATGACCTCTGAAGCAGGAAGAATACGAATTTTTTGTAATTTATCAATAGAACGTTGGTCATCTGCTGAAAATGTTCGTATGGAATCAACCTCTGTGTCAAATAATTCAATACGAATAGGTGATTCCAAATAAGGTGGATAAATATCTAAAATCCCCCCACGCAACGCAAACTCTCCAGGTGATGTCACCATTGAATTCCGTACATAGCCCATCTCTACTAATGTTTGTAACCACATCTCAATTTCAATATCTTCGCCTACGGCTGTTTGTAAAAAATAATGTAGCCAGTGTTCCTTAGGCTGCATTATTTTACGTAAACCAGCCACAGGTATTACATATATGGCTTTCTCACCTCTAGCTAAGCAATCAAGCGTCGCAATTCGCTCCGCGCGAAGTTCTGGTGAAGCTACAGAAAGATCGGCTGCAATAAATTCATCTGCTGGGTAATAATGAACATGTTCTTCACCTAACAATCCAGCAAGCTCATCAACCATTTTTTGTGCCTGCAATAGATTAGGAGAGATAATATAGATTGGCTTCTTTACATATTCAAATAACACATCGACCATTACGGGGCGTGCGCTTCCTGTTAAACCTGTAATAAGCTGTGATGCAGTTTGACCGCTCTGAATTTCCTTTAAAAATGATGTAATATGTTTATCTTGCGACACAAGCTGTCGTAAAACCTCCACAGTCAAAAGCTCCTTTCAGCATAAATTCTATATTTTTATTTCTATTATTCTAGTGTTATTTTACATTTCTCTATTAATGGCTGTTTTATGAAATGGAAAAAGCCTTGAACACACATAAGTGTGTCAAAGCATCCTTCCAATTATTGAATCCATTTATTGAGTGCGTGATAATCTGGATATTGTCTCAGCGAATCCTCACATTGCTCACAAATGCAGTGCACAGTCGTTTGACCATGTTGATCTTTCTCAACATAATCATCCGCTTCTCCCAATTCGAAAATATGCAGCTTTCGAATTGTATCATCTGCATCAAATGGTAGTGTCCCTATTTCTACTTCACAATGCCGACATCGATAGCGAACTGACATCTCCAAATCATCCTCCTTTAAGCAACTTTCTACTTAAAGTATAGACATTTATAAAAAGGATTATGCACTTTTCACTGTCATCCTCATTGCAATAACTTGAAAATTAGAGAATTAATTTTTACCTGTAGCTAAGACTATTCACTACAAATATTAGCTGTAATAATAGTGTAAGACAGTTCATTACTCACCTTACACCATGCCAATTATCCAAAAACTTTAACAGAAATTTTATTACTTCCATCTATTTGCTTGCGTTAAAGTGATTCATCACATCAAGAAACGGCTTTGAAAGAGATGCTTCAACAGCGTTTACAGAATTTACAATGGCGTCTTGCATAAGAACTTGGTCTTCCTTCGAAAATTTAGCTAACACATAGTCTGCTACCTTCATGCCCGCTGGTGGACGATTAATGCCCACTCGAATACGATTAAATTCCTGAGTGCCTAAATGTTGAATTAATGATTTAATGCCGTTATGACCACCTGCACTCCCTTTTTGTCGCAGACGTAATTTACCTGTCTCTAAATCCAAGTCATCATAAATGACAATTAAGTCTTCTACCTCTATGTCAAAATAGTCCATTAGGGGACCAACACATTCCCCTGATAAATTCATATATGTTAATGGTTTAACAAGTAGAACCTTTCCTTCTGGTCGATGTACAGTTGTGTACATCCCGTTAAATTTTGAATTTGTTAAAGGTGTTCCCCATTTTTCTGCTAACGCATCAATAACATCAAAGCCAATATTATGTCTTGTATGCTCATAAGGTTTACCTGGGTTTCCTAAACCAACGATAATTTTCATAAGTACCTCTCTTCTTTCAAATCTAATAGTCATTATTTTACCATATAGCATGCCTAGAAAGCATTTTGTACAATTGTTAAAAGACATAAAAAATAAGGCTAACAAGAAAGCTATAGCCTTCTTATTAGCCTTAAGCGTATTTACTTTTATACTGACTCTTGCCCTTCTTCATTTTCTGTAGTCTCTTCCTCTACAGAAACAGGCGCCACAATGGTTACTAACATATAATCATCTTCACTAATAATTTCAACAGGTGTAGCATCGCGAATATCTGCTACTGTTAAGGATTCCCCAATTTTCAACGATGAAATGTCCACATCAATTGATTCGGGTAACTCTGTTGGCTTTACTTTAACTTTTAATTCTAAGTTAGGCTGCATTAAAATACCGCCCTCACTCACACCAACTGACTGTCCAAGTAATTTAATCGGGACATCAGCTTCTAGCTCTTCCGCCATATTAATGGCTAAAAAGTCAATATGATTTACTTCATCTTTCAATGAACATTGCTGAATCTCTGACACAACAGCATTCACCTTTTTCCCCTCTAACTCTAGCGAAAACACACTATTTTGCCCATTTTTTTGAATGGACTTTTTAAAATCTTTTGCAGCAATAGAAATTGGGGTTGAATCTACTTTGTAGCCGTAAATAACTGCAGGAATGGCTCCCCCTTTTCTAAGTTGGGTTAATGTTGAACGATGCCCAGTTTCGCGCTTTGTAACACTTAATACTGTACTCATACTTCTTTATTCCCCTTCCAAGAAAATTATTTACGCCTCAACAATAATTCGTTGTAGGCTATGATAATACTTAGCTCTATTTGTTTAAGGTAGAGTAAATATTATTAAGACACATTATTATTATACCCCTTTGTGAGAAGGCTCACACATAAAACACTCATCTATTTCTTCGTCTTGATGAAATAGTGTCCAATTTATATAAAAAAGACCAATCTACTCAAAGAGTAGATTGGTCTTATACTTACAATATTTATTAATCAAATAGAGTACTTACAGATTTATTTTCATAAACGCGAGAAATAGCATCCGCCATTAATTTAGCTACAGAAAGCTCTGTAATTTTTGGAGATTTTTTCTCGTCTGAAAGCTGAATTGTATTTGTCACCACTAATTCTTTAATAGCAGAGTTTTCAATACGTTCAATTGCTGGACCAGATAATACAGGGTGTGAACAGCAAGCGTAAACTTCTTTTGCACCAGCAGCACGTAACGCATCTGCCCCAATTGTAATTGTACCTGCTGTATCAATAATATCATCAATCAAGATTGCCACTTTACCATCAACATTACCAACAATGTTCATCACTTCCGCAACGTTTGGTTTCGGACGACGTTTGTCAATAATTGCAATCGGTGCTTTTAATCGTTCAGCCATTTTACGAGCACGTGTTACCCCACCATGATCTGGTGAAACAATAACGATCTCATCTCCTGGAATACCTTTAGATTTGAAGTAATCAGATAGTAATGGTACTGCCATTAAGTGGTCGATTAGGATATCGAAGAAACCTTGGATTTGAGGTGCGTGTAAATCTAATACGATAACACGTGTTGCACCAGCAGTTTCAAGTAGGTTTGCCACTAATTTAGCTGTAATTGGCTCGCGCGCTTTTGCTTTACGATCTTGGCGTGCATAACCATAATAAGGCATTACAACGTTTACTGTACGAGCAGATGCACGTTTAACTGCATCTACCATAATTAAAAGCTCCATTAAATGTTCGTTTACAGGTGCAGAAGTAGACTGCACGATAAACACATCACAACCTCGAATACTTTCTTCAATGCTAATTTGAATCTCTCCATCACTGAAGTGCTTAACAGAAGATTTACCTAATTCTACGCCCATTTCCTGCGCAATTTCTTGAGCTAATGGATTATTAGAGTTAAGTGAAAATATTTTTAATTGTGAGTTTGCATAATGATACGGCATGATGGCCTCCTGTTTAGTTGATAATTATTTTGAATTTAATTTGCTTACATAATTCGGTTTGTTTTCTTGTCTTGCACGAGCTATGGCAAGTGCATCTTCAGGAACTTCTTTTGTAATTGTAGAACCTGCTGCAATAAATGAACCTTTTCCAACTTTCACTGGCGCTACTAAGTTAGTATTACATCCTACAAATACATCATCTTCAATAATTGTTTTGAACTTGTTTTTTCCATCATAGTTTACTGTAATGGAACCACAACCAATATTGACGTTACTACCGATCTCAGCATCGCCAATATAACTTAAATGTGAAACTTTCGAGCCGTTATCTAGCTTGCTTTTCTTCACTTCTACAAAGTTACCAATTTTGACATGACTACCTATGTCTGAAAGTGGTCGAATATGAGCAAATGGCCCAATAGCAGTATCCTCTGCAATAGAGCTTTCACGGACAACTGAAGAATGTATAGTTGTACGATCACCAACGCGGCTATCTATGATTTGAGTGTTTGGCCCGATAATGCAATCTTCACCGATCACAGTAGCACCTTCAATCATTGAGCCAGGTTGAATCACCGTATCACGCCCAATAACTGCATCTGCACTAATATGCGTTGTTTCAGGATGGATAATTGTTACACCATTCCGCATATGCTTCTCGTTGATTCTTCTACGCATTAAGGTCTCGGCTTGTGACAAAGCCACGCGATCGTTAACACCTAGTGTTTCTTCAAAATCATCAGTGACATATGCTTCAACAATATCACCTTGCTTTTGTAAAATTTCAATGACATCTGGTAAATAGTATTCACCTTGAGCATTATCATTTTTCACAAGCTTCAATGTTTCAAATAATAATTTGTTATCAAAGCAATATGTGCCTGTGTTTATTTCTTTTACTAATTGCTGCTCTGCTGAAGCATCCTTTTGTTCAACAATTTGCTCCACCTGTCCGTTACTGCCACGTAATATACGGCCATAGCCAGTTGGATTTTCAGCAATTGCAGTTAAAATAGTTGCTTTAGCATTCTTTTCTTGATGATGTTCGAATAGAGCTTGCATCGTTTCAGGACGAATTAGTGGTGTATCTCCACATACAACTAATGTTGTACCTTCTTCATTACCTAAAATGGCCTCTGCTTGTTGCACAGCGTGCGCTGTACCTAGTTGCTCAGCCTGCAGCACATACTCACTTTTATCACCAAGCTGTTGTTGCACTTTTTCAGCACCATGTCCGACAACCGTTACAATGCGATTCACATCTAACGTCTGAATATGATCCACCACATGTTGTACCATTGGTTTCCCACATACTGGATGGAGCACTTTATATAATTTGGACTTCATACGTGTACCTTGACCTGCAGCCAAAATGACAGCAAAAATATTGCTCATCTGTAAGTCCTCCAATACGCTCATTTTCTCTTATGACTATATAGCAAAATTCATCTATTTTCAAGGCATGTAGAGTTGACAAAAACATGAATTCCTAAATCCAATGCACCTTATGCTCGAATGTCATGAAGTATATCCTGAAATTGCTCATATTATCTTTTTATCAAAATAAAAAGAACCCTTCCAACTAGAAGAGTTCTTCCTATCTTTTTTACCGTAAGTTTGTAACATATCCTTAAAAAGTAAGTTATTTACTATTTATTACACACCGATTCCCTCTAATTCTTCTTCTTTACCAGTTTCCTCTATTTCACTAGAGTTATGATACTCGTTTAAAATGATCTCCTGAATTTTATTTCGAGTATCAGAATTAATTGGATGAGCAATATCTCTAAATTCCCCATCTGGTGTTCGTTTACTAGGCATAGCTACAAATAAACCAGTATTTCCATCAATGACACGAATATCGTGAACAACAAACTCATTATCAAGTGTAATGGAAGCAATCGCACGCATGCGACCATCCGTCTGTACCCGACGTAATCTCACATCAGTAACTTCCATTTTCTCACCACCTCTCTTCTTGGATGCCTAAATGAAAATATTATATTCTCAATTACCGAATATTTTCCTTTTCATAGTCTATCAAATTTTCTAAAAAATTTGAATACTTATTAGAATAATATTTTTTCTTATATACGTAATTTTTGACAATTGTTTGTCGGCGTAAAAAAACCCACTAAAAAGAATAAAGATTCTCTTTAGTGAGCTTAATAAGTTTTATTTATTTTACGATTGCGATTACTTCGATTTCTACTTTTACATCTTTCGGAAGACGGGCTACCTCTACAGCTGAACGAGCTGGTTTATGATCACCGAAATGATTTGCATAAACTTCATTCATCGCTACAAAGTCATTCATATCTTTCATAAAGACCGTTGTTTTTACAACATTATCTAAAGAAGTTCCAGCTTCCGCTAAAACAGCTTTTAAATTAGCAAATACTTGATTTGTTTGTACAGTTATATCGCCTTCCACTAAATCACCTGTAGCTGTTAATGGAATTTGACCAGAGCTATAAAACATTCCGTTAACAATAATACCTTGTGAATATGGTCCGATTGCTGCTGGTGCATTTGTTGTTGCTACTACTTTCATTTGTCATGTCCCCTTTTAGAAAAATAGTTACCTTCACTTAATGCAATTGTTCGATCTTTTTCATTAACTTCATGAAGCTTTACAAGTGAATAATAATCATCTACTAATGTTTCGTCCGCATGCTCAGCCTCCACAAGCACTGCAATGCCTGCTAGCTGACAGTCAAACTCCTCTAAGAGATTTTTCATGCCATTCATAGTACCGCCGACCTTCATAAAGTCGTCAGTAATTAATACACGTTGTCCACTCTTCATGCTTCTTTTTGATAATACCATTGTCTGAATTCTTCTGGAAGAACCAGATACATAGTTAATGCTTACTGTAGAACCTTCTGTTACTTTACTATCTCTTCTCACAACAACCACTGGTACATTTAAATGTCTTGCAATGGCATGAGCGATGGATATCCCTTTAGTTGCTACTGTCATTATGACATCGATTTGTTGATCTGCAAAGGCCGAAGCAAAGACCTTTCCTACACGATTAATTAAATCTGGGTTTCCAAGCAAGTCCGTCATAAATAAGTAACCACCTGGTAACAATCGATCTGAATGTTCTAGCTCTGCTTTTAAATCTTGAATCACTAAACGTACTTCAGCCTCGGACATTTTCGGAATATACTTTACTCCTCCTGCAGCACCCGGCACTGTCATCAATAACCCGATTCCTTTTTCTTCGAATGTTTCTTTTACAATCGTTAAATCTTCACTAATGGATGACTTAGCAGATTGATATAGTTCTGAAAAATAAGTTAGCGGGATCAGCTGATGTGGATGTTCTAGTAAGTAGTACGTCATATCAACTAGTCGTTCACTACGCTTCCATTTCATGCGACCCTCTCCTAAACACGAATATTTATAGGTAAAATTAACACAAATTTGCGTTTCTAAGCAAGCGTATTTCGCTCACCCAAAATTCGTACTGCATAAACTTCCTCACAAAAACCACGTAAACCATTATAAATGCGACTTACACGAGCTTCACTATCCACTAGCCCAAATACAGTTGGACCGCTTCCACTCATTAGCGTGGCATCTGCCCCAAAGCGCTTCATTTGTTCCTTTAACATCACAACTTCTGGGTGTAGCTTAAATGTTACAGTTTCCAAAACATTTCCTAATGAAGAACATAATAGCTCATAATCTTTTGTCTCTATAGCTTGTATCATCTGCTGTGTATTGGGGTGTTGCAGTCCTTCAACCTTAAGACCCCCATAAACTTCTGCTGTCGACACACCAATTTTAGGCTTAGCTAGTACAACCCAACAATTAGGTGGAGCTGGTAATTCCTTTATTTTTTCGCCTCGTCCTGTAGCGAATGCCGTGCCTCCGTAAACACAAAACGAAACATCCGAACCAATTTTAGCACCAAGTTCCGCTAATTCATCTATTGATAAACCTAAATCCCACAGTTCATTTAGCCCTTTTAATGTTGCAGCTGCATCACTACTACCTCCTGCGAGTCCTGCTGCTATAGGGATTTCCTTTTCAATCGTAATGGATACACCTTGTCTAATGCCATATGTATCTTTAATGAGACGCGCTGCCTGATAAGCAAAATTACGATGGTCATTTGGTACAAAATTATCTGTTGAAATTATTTGAATAACACCATCTTCTCGAGATTCAAGACTGATACGATCAGCTAAATCGACTGTTGTCATAACCATCTCCACTTCGTGAAAATTATCCGGTCTTTTATAAAGTACATCTAATGTTAAATTAATTTTTGCAGGCGCCTTTACATAAAGCATCTTTCTTCCTCCTTATAGCTACACGTATAAACAGTTCTTTTTTTCGCGCAAGATTATTCATTTTATTTTACCATATTGAGAATACGAAAATGGAAAAAAAGAACCGTTTACCCTATTCGGAGTAACGGCTCTCTCTCGTCAGTTGTATTTGTTGTGTCAGTAAGGATTTTCATCCCTGCTGAATGAAACTTTATAAGATGACTATTTTAGCAAAAACAGTCTACTTACGCTCTTGCTCACTACTTGCCCGTTCTGCCATTTCTATGGCGCGTTTGACCATATTACCAGCATCACGAGCTTTTATGCCGCCCCAGCCTTCCTTTTGCACAACATCATAAAATCCAAGTTCTTTTGCGATCTCTTCTTTTAAACGAGGTGACATGATACCTTTTCTAGGCATATAAACTCCTCCTTTAACAACTGACGAATTTAGTATGCCCGTGAAAACGCAAAACACTCATGTATTTTTAATATACATGAGTGTTTCTAAAATATAGAAATAAGTACTAGAAACTATTTTGCGACAGCAGCCTTTGCTTCGTCTAAAAATGTAATCTCTACTGCTTCAGTTAAAATATCTGTGTAGCTATACGATACGCGCTTGCACGTATTGTCTTCTTGATCGAGCTCTACTACAAAGATGGCGCGATATGTCTCACGTAGTATCCCTGCACACTCAACCGTTTTCTTGCGACCACCGTTTGCTTTTAATTGCAAACGTTTACCCAAATGACAATCCAACGACTTTTTAATGTCCGCTAAAGTTTTTGGCATTTTCGCTTACACCTCACTAATAACAAGTATAAGCTAATGGCCCAAAAATGTCAACAAAATATAATATTTTATCAGCCTCTTATAAATCTTGTCAACTCATTTTTTATAAAAAAATATATATTTTTTTACATATCCGAAAAATTGTTAACAAAAATTTTTACTTTGCAAATACAGGATGCAGTGCATCAGCTAATTTCCCAAACTCTTGAATTGAAAGTGTTTCTCCACGGCGAGTTGGCTCAATATTTGCTAACTCTAATGCCTGTAAAATTTGATCCTTTTGTGCCTTTCCATTAGGTAAACCAGATTGCAGGTTATTATAGATTGTTTTTCTTCGCTGTACGAATGAAGCACGCGTTACAACAAATAAAAAATCCTCATCTATTACTTTTACTGGTGGTTCCTCATGCTTAATAAGGCGAATTACTGCAGAGTCGACGTTAGGTTGCGGCATGAAAACGGTTTTTGGCACTGTCATCGCAATATCTGCTTTCACGTAATATTGTATTGCAATTGATAAAGAACCATATTCTTTCGTCCCTGGCTTAGCTGTTATACGGTCTGCTACCTCTTTCTGCATCATCACAACAAAACCACGGATCGGTAATCGGTCATTGAGTAACTTCAGTAAAATTGGGGTCGTTACATAATACGGTAAATTTGCTACAACCATAATATCATCAATACCTGGCATCTCATCTGCAATTACTTTCTCCACATCTGCCTTAAGTATGTCAGAGTGAATAATAGACACATTATTATATGGACTAAGCGTATCTTCTAGTACAGGTAATAAACGTTGGTCAATTTCAAAGGAAACTACCTTTTTAGCGCTTCTCGCCAAATGCTCAGTTAATGCCCCAATCCCAGGACCAACTTCAATTGCGCCACTATTCTCAGTTAAATTGGCGTGACTCACTATATTTCTTAAAATGTTCGGGTCAATTAAGAAGTTTTGACCTAAACTTTTTTTAAATGAAAAACCATACTTTTTTAATATTTCTTGTGTTCGAATTGGTGTAGCAATATCCTTATGCATCATTTTCCTCCTGATCTAACTGTGCGATAGCCGCACCAAATTGCTCCTCTGTAATCTGAAACATTTTCAATCTTTTATGAAGTTGTTTACCATTTGTAGCACCTATATTTAAAATTTCCCCTAGTCTATCACGACGCTGCTTTGATTGTGGATGTCCAATTAAACGAGCAGTCATTAAATCTTCCAGTGTAATTACCGCTTCGTTTAGCAACTCATGTGTAGGGGTATAGACATGTTGTAGTGCTTCACGTATATCCTCATCAGCAGCATGCTCAATCCCTAACCCTTTACCGTTTTTAGCGATCGTTTTCGCTTTTGGTAAAAAGGCATGCTTCACCCCTTTTACACGCTCCTCGATAATGGCGCGTATTCGACGTCCTGGATAGTCTGGATCAGTAAATACGATAACTCCACGTTTTTCTTGGGCGTGCTGAATTCGCTTTAACGTTTCTTCAGAAATTGCAGATCCATTCGTTTCTATAGTATCTGCTTGTACAGCACGTTTAATAGCTGTCGTATCATCTTTTCCTTCAACAACAATAATTTCTTTAATTTGCAAAAAGGCTCCTCTTTTCTATCTACCTTATCTTCTGACCATTTTACAACTGCTCTATACGATTTGTACAGGAATACAAGGTTCAGATGAGCTTATCTTATTCAACTTTCTCTCTACATACCTACAACATCATTTGCTAAAAAAATAATAAAGAAGCCTTCCCGCCAGTCAAAACAGGAAAGCTCCATTTGTGAAAAACATTTTGATTAATTTTACAATTTTTTTAATTTAATACTTTAACGCGCACTTTCTTACGTCCCCAGTTACGAGCTTGGGCATCTGTTTGTACAAGTATGTCAATCTTATTACCCTTAATTGACCCACCAGTATCCCCAGCTATAGCAGTTCCATAGCCTTCTACCCAAACCTTTGATCCTAACTTAATAACAGAAGGGTCAACTGCGATCACCTTCAAGCCAGAATTTGAACGTAGATTTATACCAGTTGCTGATGTACCAGTACAACCGTTGCAATATGGTGTATATGCTGTTGCCGTTACATAAAATTCTTTTCCGTTAGTAGGCTCTGCAGAACCACGTGACACAGTTGCTGCACTTGCAACAATTGTTTTTGTGCCTACAGCAACCACTTGCTTCTTCGGCTCTTTTAACACTTTCTCAGATTGTAGGTTTTTTGCCACAACCTTACCGTTTTCTTTGACAACCTCATACGTACGAGAAATCGAACCCTTCTCGCCCGTTGCTACTACTTTTTGTTTCCCCTTTTGCAATGAAGCATCCTGCTTCTTTTCAACTGCGAAATCTAAAGAGTCTTCCACTACATCGATAACCTTTTCTACGCGAACTACTGTGATTTTACTCTCCGGAGTAATAACGTTCTCCAGGTTATTTTCGACACGATCGAATTCATTTAGCTGAATTCCTTGTTGTTTTAAAAAGTTAGCGACCGTAGTCGAAGTGGACCATACTTGTCTTTTAGTTACGCCATCGACAAGCGCTACTTGAAACGCTTTTTGAATATCGATTTTGTTATCTGCTCCTAGTTCAGTATCTAGACCTTGCGCTAAAGAGTCATGTTCAGATACTTTAATATTTGCTTCCTTCAAAATGTCCTTCACAAGTGTTTCAGTTGTCCAAACTTTTGACTGATTTCCATCAACTGAAATAGTTACTTCTTTTGCCTGTTCCCATGTAATTGCTAATCCATTAACAATTTTGGTGTTCAGAGAGGGTGAAATTTTGTCATGCTCTGCTATATCTATATTTTGATTTTGTAATAATTGTTCTACAGTTTTGGCATGTGTTGATACTTCGATTGTTTCTCCATTTGCTTCAAGCTTAACGGATTTTTTCGTACCTTGATAAAGCACGAAAGAGATTACAGACACAAACAGGACAAGTGAGATAATTCTTATCACTGTTTGCTTACTCCTCAATGATCCTAAGAACAAGTTTTTCATGGAATTATTTGACATGAAAAAACGCCTCCTTAATACAAGGTTGGATTATACGGACTAGTTTTGGCACTGTCAACCCGAAAGTATTTCTCTGAAAATTGACTTCTTGTTTTTTGCCAACCACAAACCCTGTATTGGAGGCATCTAAGCTAGTTAATTGTCAATCCCAAAAAAATTTTTCGCATTGGTTGTAGTTGCTTGTGCAATTTCCTCAATTGTCAACCCTTTCAAACGTGCGATTTCCTCAGCAACTAAAGGCACGAAAGCGGGTTCATTGCGCTTACCTCGATGTGGATGTGGAGCTAAATAAGGAGCGTCTGTTTCAATCATCAAGTGTTCAAGAGCTATTTCTGTAGCTACTTCCTTTGGTAGACGTGCATTTTTAAATGTCACTGGTCCCCCAAGACTAATCATAAAATTCATTGCTATACATTCACGCGCTGTTTCTACACTTCCACTAAAGCAGTGCATAACACCCCCTACGGATGCAGCATTTTCTTCACGTAAAATTTGTACAACATCACCTGTTGCATCCCTATTATGAATAACGATTGGTAAATTGATCTTTTGAGCTAATTGAATTTGCTTGCGAAAAAGTTCCTGTTGAACGTCTTTTGGAGACTTATCCCAATAGTAGTCCAATCCCGTTTCACCAATGCCAACTATTTTTGGATGTGAAGCTAATTGCTCAATCCACTCTAAATCTTGTTGAGTACAATCAATAGCGTCTACTGGATGCCAGCCAATGACACCGTAAACAAAATCATATTGCTCTATTAATTGCATTGTTCTCTCAATGGTTTTACGGTCGAAACCAATAACTACCATTCGTTCTACTTTAGCTTCAAGAGCTCTATCAATCACTTCTTGAAGATCTTCCTCATACTGATCTGCGTTTAAATGTACGTGTGTATCTATAAACATCTTCATTCTCCTAACATTGATTTTATTAAAATTTATTATTTCATATTTTTCGTGATCATTACAATTTCATTACAAACTATTCGACATTGTGACATTCCACTTAATCGACATTACCTCAAGTAGTTCTTTAAACCCATAAAACCAAGTTTTTCACGCACCATAAATTATTTCAAAATAATTTAATCCCGATTTCTCTAACAGATTTGAAAAGCCTGCTGAATAATTCATATTCAGCAGGCCTTCCTTAAGTTCACTACTTTACTTTTGCACCATTTTCAAGTTTAGGATCAACTGATGCTAATTTTAAAATTCCATCTTTCTCACCAGCTAAAATCATTCCTTGTGATATTTCACCACGTAATTTTACTGGTTTTAAATTTGCTACGACAATCACTTTTTGACCTATTAAATCATCTGGTGTATAGAATTTCGCAATACCTGAAACTACTTGACGTTGCTCATATCCTAGATCAACTTGTAGCTTTAATAATTTATCTGCTTTCGGAACAGTTTCACATGCAGTCACAGTAGCTACACGCAAATCAACTTTCATAAAATCATCAATAGTAATTTCAGGAATTTCTGGATTTTCTTCAGGTTTTGCTACCTTTTTAATTTCTTCATCCTGTGGTGTTTTCACAGAGCCACGCATTTCCTCACGAATATAAGTAATCTCAACCTCATTTTCTAAGCGTGGGAAAATCGGTATCCCTTTTTCTACCACTTTAATGTTTGCTGGAATAGTATTGCCGAATGTTGCAATTGTATCCCATGCTAAGAATTTGTCATCTAATCCTAACTGATCGATCATACGTTTAGGAGTTGTTGTCATAAATGGTTGCAACATGACAGCGATTTGGTGTAAGCTTTCTGCCAAATTTCGCATAACTGCACCTAATTTTGGCTTGTCTGACTCTTCCTTTGCTAACACCCATGGTTGTGTCTCATCTATATACTTATTTGTGCGTGAAACAAGCGTCCATAAGTCAGCAAGAACGACACTAAATTGCATTTTTTCCATACTTTCTTCATATTTAATACGTACCGACTCAGCTTGCTCTTTTAAAGATGCATCAAATTCTGTCGGTTGAAGATTTTCTGTCGGAATAATACCATCAAAATATTTATTAATCATTGAAATTGTACGATTTAATAAGTTCCCTAAATCATTAGCCAGATCAAAGTTTGTACGTTCAATAAATGATTCTGGTGAAAATACCCCATCAGAGCCAAATGGTAATTCTCGTAATAGGAAATAACGTGTGGCATCTAGACCATAACGCTCGATTAACATTTCAGGATAAATTACATTGCCCTTTGATTTAGACATTTTACCGTCTTTCATCATAATAAAACCATGAGCAAATACCTTTTTCGGTAATGGCAAATCTAATGCCATTAAGAAGATTGGCCAATAAATCGTGTGGAAACGAACAATATCCTTGCCAACTACATGTACATCTGCTGGCCAATATTTATTGAATAATGATTCATCTTCTGATAGATAACCTAAGGCTGTAATATAATTCGTTAATGCATCAACCCATACATAAATAACATGCTTTGGATCTCCTGGTACTTTAATTCCCCAGTCGAAGGATGTTCTTGATACCGATAAATCCTCTAGCCCTGGTTTAATGAAGTTGTTGATCATTTCATTTTTTCGTGATTCTGGCTCAATGAATTCAAGGTTCTCTTCATAATAAGCTAATAAACGATCTGCATATTTCTTCATATTAAAGAAGTACGATTCCTCTTTAACCTTATGCACCGGACGACCACAATCAGGACAGTTCCCGTCAACTAATTGAGTCTCAGTAAAGAATGATTCACACGGTGTACAGTACCAGCCCTCATATTCACCTTTATAGATATCACCATTATCTAAAAACTTTTGGAAAATCTTTTCGACAGCTTTCGTATGTCGATCCTGCGTTGTTTGAATAAAGTCATCATAAGAAATATCCATTAAACCCCAAAGTTTTTTCGCAGCACCGGCAATTTCATTTACATAATCTTGAGGATATTTACCCGCTTCTGCTGCTTTTTCTTGAATTTTTTGGCCATGTTCGTCCATTCCTGTTAAAAAGCGTACATCATAACCTTTTAAACGTTTATAGCGTGCAATAGTATCAGATGCTACTGTTGTATATGCCGTACCAATATGAAATTTCCCACTTGGATAGTAAATGGGTGTTGTTATATAGAATGTTTTTTGTTGTTCACTCACAAGAACTGCCTCCATTGTTTTACAATATACTTTCTATTCTAACGAAGTACGAAATTCGTTTCAATGAAAGTTTATTAAACGCGAAAATTGTCGAATAATATATTTAATCCATTAAATGACTTAAATAAGAACCTTTTTTACTATTAACAAAAATATTTATTAAAAACCTTTTAAAAAAATTAAAATACCTGCATTCTTCTCAAAAATTTTTTTTAAAAACCATAATATTAGTGCATTAATTAATTGACGTTTATGGCATTACTTGGTATGATAACTATCAGACAAAGAAATAATGTCGAAATTTGACGAAATACCAATATAACTTTTATAAATTAGGAGGAAATCTATTATGAAATCAACAGGGATTGTTCGTAAAGTCGATGAGTTAGGTCGTGTAGTAATTCCTATCGAGTTACGCCGTACGCTAGGTATTGCTGAAAAGGACGCTTTAGAAATCTATGTGGATGATGATAAAATCATCTTAAAAAAATATATGCCTAATATGACATGTGCTGTTACTGGTGAAGTTTCAGATGATAACTTCCGTCTAGTTGGAGGCAAATTAATTTTAAGTCCAGAAGGCGCAGAAATGTTAGTTAAAGAAATTCAATCTAACTTAAAAAAATAATTAGTTACTCACCTAAATCAAAACAGTGATTTAGGTGTTTCTGTTTATTAATATAACCAATTTCTTAACCCCTTATAATGTCCATGTCAGACCTTTCTATTTAAGGTTACTATTATTTACAATTATTATCAATTTAAAATTGTGTCTCAAAATTATTACTTTTCAACTTATAAGTTTCGGCGTCATTTACTAAATAAAAAAGAGCTACCTAATAAGGTAACTCTTTACTATTATTCACTATGATATTCATTATAAACATCTCGCTTTGCCACTTGCCTTAACTTAGCTACTTCTTTAATGGCTTCTTTTGAAGATACATTCGATTGATTGATAATGAAATCAACATGTTCAACAATGGACATGTTTTGCCAATAGGCTTCTTCATGATCTTCCTCTTCTACACAGCTATTACCTTCAAGAACAATACAAAACTCTCCTCGTATTTCTTCAGTTTGTGACCATTCTACAGCTTCAGACAAAGTACCTCGTAAAAACTCTTCAAACTTCTTTGTCAGCTCTCGAGCTAAAACAATACGACGTTCCCCGAGTATAGCTTCCATATCTTTTAATGTATCCTTTAAGCGATGTGGTGCCTCATATAGTAAAATCGTTTCTTGGCGTTTTTTTAATTGTTCTAATTGCTGGCGACGTTCCTTTTTTCCGCGATTCAAAAATCCATAAAAGAAAAATGGCTGTGGCGATAACCCAGATGCAATTAATGCTGAAATTGCTGCATTAGGCCCTGGCACTGGTACAACAGAAAAGTTTTGGGCAATTGCTTTTTCCACTATATCTGCACCTGGATCAGAAATACAAGGTAAACCTGCATCACTTACTAATGCAATTGTTTTTCCTTCTTGTAGTAATGTTAATAATTTTTCTCCACCTACGGCTATATTATGCTCATGGTAGCTGATTAGTGGTGTGTCAATCTCAAAGTAGTTACACAGCTTTTTGGTGTTTCTAGTATCTTCTGCAGCGATAATATCTGCTTCTTTTAAAATGCGAAGTGCACGCACACTCATATCCTCTAAATTACCAATAGGTGTTCCTACCAGATATAAACAACCTGTCTGATCGTGTATTGTACTTTTTTGTGATTTCACGATTCACCCCTCCTTATATAATTAATTTTCTGTGTTCTTGTTAATTGCTTAAAGGCATATTCAGCACGCATTGCTTCTTGCTTTGTCTCGAATATTTCTTTGTAAATACATTTCACTGGACCTCTAGCTCTTGTATATTTTGCTCCTTTACCAGCGTTATGTACAGCAACACGTTTTTCTATATTATTTGTATACCCTGCATAAAGAGTTTGATCAGCACACTCTAACACATAAAAGTAGTGATTATTGCTCTTTTCCATAAAGAATTTCTCTCACTTCTGTCGTGTATTCATTATTGGCATCATAAACATACAACGGCGGCAGAATTTTTAAATCAGGCTTTCCATCTTTTATTCCTTCTATTAATAATGTATTAGCCTCTTTCCCTTCCTTCGGATAAATGAGCTGCATCCGTTTAGGCTCTAAGCGATTTGCTCGCATAGCTGTCACAATATCTAATAATCGCCCAGGTCGGTGAACAAATGCGGCCTTGCCCCCTTGCTTTAATAATTTACTTGCGGATTGAATCGCTTCTTCCAATGTTAAATACAATTCATGGCGTGCAATGGCATGATGCTCACTAAGATTTTTATCACTCGCTTCATGTGCTAAAAAATAGGGTGGATTACAGGTAACCACATCATACTTTTCAATCCCAAGTTGTTTTGGTATTTCTTTAACATCTCCAAGAATCATTTGAATTTGCTGTTCTAGCTGATTGTAACGGATACTTCTCTCTGCCATCTCAAATAAACGTGGCTGAATTTCTACGCCTGTTATCTGTCCCTTTGTACGTGCGCTTAAAAAAAGTGGAATCACACCATTTCCTGAGCATAAATCAACGATTTTTCCCTTATGATAAGGAATACTGACAAATTTCGAAAGCAATACTGCATCTAATGAGAACGAAAAGACAGAGGGACTTTGAATAATACGTAAATTCTCAGCCAACAAATAATCTAACCGCTCGTCACCTTTTAGCCATTTTTCCATGCTTACTCCTCCTACGCTACAAAACAAAAGACTGACACCACCGTAGCGGGAATCAGCCTTTTATTACACATTTTGTTTATTTAAAAATGATAGACAGAACAGACAATCCTCACCCTTACGTGAACTTCCAAAATGAACATGGCAAACATGGAAGCCCTCTTGGTAGAGGCGAGCTAAGTTATCATATCCCTCACCAATATCTAGCGGACTCTCTTTCTTTACTTCAGCAGCTTGTACGGAGTTTGTATTAGAAAGTAGTTCTTCTAGACGTGTACGTAGGTGATGATTTTCTGTTTCAAGCGCCTTATGCTCTTCCATCATTAACGCTACAAATTGTTTCAATGCACCAAATTGCTCCTGCATTGCTTCGAGCTGTTGTTCGAACTCCATAACGGTATCTAAGAAATTACGGTCCTTCACCCAAGCCACCTCGTTAAATTCTCTATCTTAAATAAGATTTTTTTCGCATGCTAGCAGTTCTTCTAGTGTATACTCAACTGTGCGTTCCTGCTCATGTAAATATACTTGAATAAGTCTTTCCAGCACATTTAGCCCTACTACTTTCCCACGGCCATCTGGTGTCATTGTTATCTCACCAACATCTGGCATGCCCTCTTTTGCTTCTTCATATTCATCATTTTCATACTTTAAGCAACACATTAAACGTCCACAAAGGCCAGATATTTTTGAAGGATTTAATGATAGGTTTTGATCTTTAGCCATTTTAATCGAAACGGGCTCAAAATCACCCAAAAATGTGGAACAACAAAGCATTCTACCACATGGACCGATACCACCTAAAAGCTTGGCTTCATCACGCACACCAATTTGACGAAGTTCAATACGTGTTCTAAAAACCGAGGCTAAATCTTTTACTAGATCCCTAAAATCAACTCGTCCTTCAGCTGTAAAGTAAAAAATAATTTTATTACGATCAAATGTATATTCAACATCTACAAGTTTCATTTCTAAATTATGCTCTATAATTTTAGTACTAGCGAGCTCAAATGCACGCTTTGATTCCGCTGCATTTTCCTCTACTTGTATACGATCACGATCATCTGCTGGTCTAAGTACTTGTTTTAGTGGTAATACAACATCATTATCACCCACAACTTTTTGAGGGACAACTACTTTTCCATACTCTACACCGCGGGCTGTCTCTACAATAACATATTGACTATCCTCTAGTAGAAATGATGCCGGATCAAAATAATATATTTTACCCGCCTTTTTAAAGCGGACTCCTACTACATTATACAAATGTATATCCCTCCTGCAGATTTAGCATTAACTGCTCCATCAATAACGTCCTATTCATGTTACGCTGTAAAGAGGCGCGTGCTTGTAAAATAGATTCCATCTGATTTGATAATCTTTCATAAGTGGAATATAACGCAACTTCTTTAAATAGTGGTAACATGTCTGGATAAGTACAAGCTGCCTCGGGATTAGCTTTTATTGACACTATATCACGGTAAGCAAATAGTAGTAAATCCAATGCTTGCTCCATCTCGCTTTTTTCTTTAAAGTGAGGCAACCACTCTTCATGCACAATAAGCAATGCTTCATGTACATTTTGCCGAATGGCCTCTACTAATTTTAACACTGTTTTTCGAGCGAGTGCAAACTGCTCATCATTTGCTAAAAATATCGCTGTTTCGAGCTCATTTGTCATCATGCTTACTGTTGAGGCCATTGAATGTGAAATATTATTTTCCTGTAAATGCTTCAACAAAACATGACGTGGCATTTTTTGAAATTTGATATGTTGACAACGAGAACGGATAGTTGGAAGAATTGACTGCATTTGCTCAGTTAGTAATATGGCAGTTACTTCTCCTTCTGGCTCCTCTAAAAATTTAAGTATCATATTTGCAGAGGCTGTATTAAGACGGTCTGCATGATGAAGCACATAAATCTTACGTCCTTCTTCTACACCCACCATTTTCATTTCTCCGATGAGTTCTCGCATCTGATCAATTTTTATGAATTGACCATCTGGATAAATTTGATGAATATTTGGATGATTTCCCGAATCTACACGTTTGCAATTTCGACATGTTTCACATGGAACATTTCCACTTGGTTGCTCACATAACATTAATTTGACAAAAAAGTGCATAATATCTGCCTTGCCTGTCCCTTTTTCGCCATCAAAAATATATGCATGTGCTAATCTATTCTTGTCAAATATTGTTTGAAGCTGCTTCATTACGACTGGTTGCAGTGTGAGTAGCTCTTCAACATTCTTGGCCATACATTTAAATTCCTTCCTGTCTCTACAACAAAAGGTGATACTTTCTTGCACTCTTGTAAAGATTACAGTTGTTTACTTTATGGCGAGTAGCCACATCAACATTTGAAAAAAGCCCGCGCCTAAATGAGAACGAGACACGGGTTTTACATATATAAATTAATTAGTAAGCCTTTAATTTCACCGATTTTATCAAGAAGATCTATTGCTTCTTTTTCTTCGTCTAAGAGATCCTGTGCAAGCTCGACAAGACGTGTATCAATGGTTTCAATGATTTTCAGACGTCTTCCTTCACCAAAACGATTCCAGGTATGTGATTGTTTTAACTCCATACCATGTTCTACTGTCTCTTGTAGAAATCGTTTAACAAGCATTTTAAACCTAGCAAGTTCTCGTAAATTACGTGATCTAGCTACTCGGTCCCCTGCAGTAGATATATCTCCTAACAAACGCGTGAGTTGTTCTGTTTGCAGCTTATTACCTTGCTTGACGACCATATCTCCAAATCGGTTATTTTGATTATTATTTTGTAGTGGCTCTTTGCGATTTGTATTTAACCCGACACGTATATCTTGATTAATCTTCAAGCTGGTTTCGCCCCCACAATTTTCATCTATTTCTCCTACGCATAATCGATTTTAAATAAAATGTTTAATAGTAACAAATAATCAATGATTTAGCTTCGGAGGCTACTTTTTAAAAATGATGGAATTGTTCAATCGGTAAAACAAATACGGTAGCTCCTCCCACCTCTACCTCCACAGGGTAAGGTATATAGGAATCAGCATTTCCTCCTAACGGAGAAACGGGTGCAACCATTTGCTCTCTTGCCCGACAATTATCCCGAATAATATCTAAAAGTTTGGGTATGAGAGAGTCTTCAGTTCCTATAAGAAATGTCGTATTTCCTGAACGTAAAAATCCTCCTGTGCTCGCTAATTTAGTTGCGCGAAACTGATTTTTCGTTAAAGCATTTGATAAGCGGCTGCTATCCTGATCTTGCACTACAGCTACGACTAACTTCATTCGCACTCACCCCTTTTATAAAATTCGCCTAGATAGATTTCAATTCTATACTTAATCTTAGTTCATCTGTTGAACTAGAGGAACATCATCATGTTGATACAAAAACTCTATAAGAAAGTTTTAAAAAAGACATCTACAAGGTTCCCTAAACACATAATGTATCTTACACGAAGGTGTGTCTGACCTAATAGGTACTTCGACAAATGTTGCCCTCCTAGTGAAGATAAATTAATGGATAGTATCATTATATCACATTGTTGTAGACAACTTCATGCATTTACTGCATTGCTTCCAATAATAATAACCATACATCTTCAACAACATTTTTAATATCTTGATCTGCATTGACTACACGTATTCGCTCTGGGTACTGCTCTACTAATTGTAAATATCCTTCACGTACCTTCTGATGAAACGGCAAGCTTTCAACATCTAAGCGGTTTACTTCTCGATTGCCAGTTGCATGAATACGCGCTAAGCCAACCTCTGGAGCAAGATCAAATAGTATGGTCACGTCAGGTAATTTCTTCCCAATAGCAAATTCATTAATAGAAAGCACCTCATTAACACCTATACCTCTTGCATATCCTTGATAAGCTAAAGAGGAATCGATAAAACGGTCACATATCACTAACTTCCCTGCATCTAAGGCAGGACGTACTTTCTCAAAATAATGCTGGCTTCTTGCTGCAGCATATAACAATGCTTCTGTTCGTTCATCCATAGCAGTATGTGCAGGATTCAAAATAATCGTTCTTATTTTTTCTGCAATCTCAATTCCACCTGGTTCTCTTGTTGCTAGAACTTCAATATTATTTTTTTTTAATCGCTCTGCTATCATTTGAATGACCGTTGTTTTTCCTGCTCCCTCTGGTCCTTCAAATGTAATAAATAAATTGCTATTCATGCTGTTATTGCCTCCAACTATTTAATAACCTGAATCTTTTTTTCTGCTAAACGATGATTCCCCTGGAATGTTGCACCTGCTGCTAGTAGCTCTTCCAATTGACTTAACTTAGCTACTGTTATTCTTTCTCCTGGTACTAATAATGGTATACCAGGTGGATAAGGAATGATCATATTCGCTGAAATTCGCCCCATTGTACGCATATATGGTAACCATTCTTTCTTTAATGATGCAACCTCATTAAAGGTATATATAGGCTCAGTAATCGGGACAAAATGATAGGCTGTTTGAGAAGCCGTTATGCTATCTGTTTTAGCTGTGTTTAATAGCGTTGTTATGGCCTCTTTTATACGAACCCTGATTTCAGCAAATGGGTAGGTATGTCCCTGCTTCAGCAAAGGTAACACAAATAAAACCTGATTGGCATCTGCAAGTTCCCCATATACATGCTTTGCCTCTAATGCCTCCTGTAATTGAAAGCCACTATAACCATTAACACGTAGCAATACTTTAAGTGGATCATCTACTTCAATTACTTCTAATGATCCAATTGCTCGTAATGCATCTACCCATTGATTCTTTTTTTCTATTATATATGCCCCATCACTCTCCATATATGTCTGTACATAATAGCGAGCATCATCTAATGATGCTAATAATAAGTAAGATGGACTACTAGATTGTAACATGCGTAAGTAATGATGTATTTTGTCAGCCTCTATCAATTCCGACTTAACATGCATAAAAGAGGCCATCGTCATAGCAGGTAAAGTTTTATGAGCTGATTGAACAACAACGTCTGCACCAAGTGTCAATGCGGATGGCTGAAATAGCGTACATGCATTAAAATGAGCGCCATGTGCTTCATCCACCAATACAGGTATTCCCTTCTCATGACAATAAGCAATTTGTTGCTGTATTTCATTCGAAGTCATCCCATAATAAGTAGGATATGTTAACACTACTGCTTTCGCCTCTGAATAATTTTCTACGGCTTCTTTTAAATCTCTATAAGTTACATGTGTCGCCGACATTGTCCGTTCATCCCACAGCGGCGACACAAAAATTGGCTTAGCCCCAACAAGTTCAATAGCATGGAAAATTGATTTATGTGCATTACGCTGAACTATAATGGTATCGTCTTTGTTACAAGTAGCATAAATCATTGCTAAATTTCCAACAGTAGACCCTCCTACCAAAAAGAAACTCTTCGTTGCTCCATATGTATCTGCCAATAAATTCTCGGCTTCTAATATCATTTCCTCAGGGTAATGTAGATCATCTAATCCAGATAATTCAGTTACATCATAACGCATAACATCTTTAAATGCTTGCGGAAGGTGAGACAGTTCACCATGCTTATGACCTGGGACATGAAAAGAAATATTTTGTTGCTGTCGAAAACGTTCTAACCCTTCTATAATTGGTTTTTTCTTATGCAAAACATACACCCATTTTCGTTAGATTCTCCTTTAATTATACGAAATTATAAGGAGAGAAAAAAGCTATCCCTCCGCATGGTAATCCACTTTTTATTTAGTAACAAACCTTTTCATCAAAGTTAATCACAGCTTGATGTCATTATCGTTGACGCCTCACTCAAAAAAAGAGTCATCTATACCTAAACCATCATTTTTGTAGCAATAAGAGTTGCTTATTAAAATAAAACCGATTATTGCTGTTATCTGTAATAATCGGTTCACCACTTATTTTCATATAACTAGTCTTGTAATGCTTGAATGGCCATTGCTTCCACTAATTGCTCAATCAACCCAGGTACAAAATTATCTAATACTGGATTCATCATTCCTGCTAAAAATCCACTTGCTTTCATTGTTAAATTACCAGTCAGTTGTGGTGATTCATTTTGATTTTGTATGATTTCAAAAGAACCATTACCATTTATAGGATCAGATAAACCCACTAAATCAAACTGTATTTGATGAGCATCTGAATTGTTTACTTTAAGTTTTACTTTAACAGCTTTCTGAATTATACCAAAGTCTCCTTGGAAGACCCAGATCATATCGTCTTCATTTAGTAATTCGTGATGTAAGTAACCTGGTATTAAAACAGCCCATTGTTCCTTATTATGAATAAAACCCTCTAATTTATTTTTCTGTATATTGATTACCTTACTATATTGTCCTGTTGCCATTCCATTGCACCCCTTTGAATATTTTGATCACTCTATTAAACTTTAACATTTTCTAGATTTCAAAACATACAAAAAAACCACTGATTTCTCAGTGGTTACTTTTCTGCCTAGCGACGTCCTACTCTCACAGGGGGAAGCCCCCAACTACCATCGGCGCTAAAGAGCTTAACTTCCGTGTTCGGTATGGGAACGGGTGTGACCTCTTTGCCATCATCACTAGACTTTGTATTTAATTGAAAGATTTATTCTTTCAAAACTGGATAAACGGTGCATTGAATGTTTCAAACTTTTTTGGTTAAGTCCTCGATCGATTAGTATTCGTCAGCTCCATGTGTCACCACACTTCCACCTCGAACCTATCTACCTCATCGTCTTTGAGGGATCTTACTTACTTGCGTAATGGGAAATCTCATCTTGAGGGGGGCTTCATGCTTAGATGCTTTCAGCACTTATCCCGTCCACAC